>CAZHFJ010000024.1:0-9233 GCA_964531145.1 uncultured Candidatus Saccharibacteria bacterium
CTCTTTATATTTCTGGTTTTCCGGCGAGAATCTAGCGACGGCCAAACCCTCTTCTACGAGTTGTAAATCAATATTTTGATCGTCAAGAATAAGATATCTTAAATATCTTTTATATTGATCCTGATCTGACTGGTCTTTCTCTAATACAACTTCTTTGCCTAAGACCAACTCCTCAAGCCGGTTTTTAGCCGCATCATAACAGGGATAGCTTTTTTCATCAGCATCAATTCCCAAAAGTCGGACGCTCGCCCCGCCTTCTACAATTACCGTGTCGCCATCAATAACTTTGGTCACTGTTTTTGCGCCGACTGGTGAGGAATTAGATTGGTTATCTCTAGATATTATGAAATAGACAAAAACGCCGCCAATAATTAAGGCGGTTGAAATAATTAGCAGATAAAGTTTATTTTTTCTATTTTTTGCCATATAACTAGACGGATTTATTACACGGATTAGCACGGATTTTAGGTATCGAAATACTTCATAATTTTATTTCCTATACGCTCCACCCCTCGACACGGCTCAGGACAGGCCGCGGTGTTCGATTTCAATTACTTCAATAATTAATTTTATCCTACCTGCACCCGGGCTATTGACAAACAATGCAATGATTTGATATACTATGATTAATAGATTGGGTGGGCTTCCGACCCGTCGTAACCAGTCGACGCTTAAGTAGCCAGCAAACACTCAATCTTTTCTTTTATTTTGAGAGCAATTTGATAATATCATTCGCAAATAACCTTGTATCCGCTTGTTTAGCTTTATATGCTCGCCAAACAATCTCATGAATAACAGCAGATTTCCCAATTTCACTAAAGTGAATCGATTTTTTATCAATTGTCCTTTTGGAGAATACGAGTAGATAATTCGATATGGCTTAATAGCTATTTATCCCTATAGCACCTCTCGCATTCCCAGTATTCACTTGACGCGGAATTATGCCGACTTGACGTGGACGAACACGGACGGGAAGCGGACTTTTTATAGATATCCGGGCATTGACCATTGGGATTGCATTCCGAGGTGCTATGAAAATAATTGCCGCCAGAATATTTTCCGTCGGAAAAAACTTTCACCAAAATATCCTTGCCGCATATTGCACATTGGCGGGTAATGTTTTTCGGTCTCTCGGTTTTTGGCAAATCTCGAACTGTAAAATTTTTAGGCATTTTATTTTTATGTTGGTGCCGCGAGAGAGAGTCGAACTCTCATGATATTGCTATCGCAGGATTTTGAGTCCTGTGCGTCTACCAATTCCGCCACCGCGGCACATGGTAATTTTAGCACTTCCGGGCGGTTTTTTCAACCAGAAACTTTTATTTTTGGGATTTTTATGGTATAATTTTGCTCAGTTTGCTGATTGCCGCATAATCAGCGGATGAACCTTCACAATAAGGAGAGATCCTGATGAGATGCATGGCCAGAAACGTTGTATTCGTTTTTATACTTGGTGCCGCATCTTTCGAAGTAGCATTCGGTGACGGATATATCCCACCGTTGGATCTCCACTATCTTGAGGAGACAACTTCGAACTTTGGAGCTCAGGGAGATGACTACCAAGAGGGGGGTAAAGTCTGGCACTGCGGTTGGGATATCTTTTGTCCCGAAGGAGAGCTTGTGAAATCGCCAGCCGATGGAATCGTGGTCAGGTGTTCCCCTTCTAGCTGGGATCTTGATACTGCTGGCCAGAACTACGCGATGTGCATTCGCTATCTGACCACGACAAGCGAGCGCTCGACGTGGATATTCGGTCACCTGGAGCGGCCGACAAATCCGGATGGAACAAAGTACACGGATGAGCAGGTTCGGAAGTACCGAATCGGCGACGTTGTCCGCGCTGGCGAGGTCATCGGCAAAATCGGCCACTACAGAAAATCTCCACATCTTCATTTGGGGATCTACTGTAACTTGCAATATCCGCAGGAGTTTCCGAGCGGCGGATATGGTCGTCAGCCGCTTCCGCGACCTGATGCAGATGGCTATCGAGGGGTTCTCCGCTACGGAAACTGGTTTGATCCGCGCGGCTGGCTAGAAACCTTCGCTCCAGCCAAAATCAGCGGATTCGGTGTTGACTACGAGTGTTTGCTGCCTGCCGCAGCAAATGACAGCAAGCACTTCTTCTATGTTCGCCAGAATCAGACCGAGCAGATTCTGATGATGGCTGAGCCGGATGGCAAGGATTCAGTCAGCATCTGGCAGATTCCTGCGGGTCACCAGGCAGTTGACATCTTTGCCGGGCCAGCCGGATCACTTTTCGTCAAGACAAGATCCGCCGAAGAGCGATCATTGTTCTGGATTAAGCCAGGTAAAGAACAGCGATTGCTGCTGATCAACAACGGGGACTTCGGGATTGGACATTGGCGAGCTGATGCCAACTACTTGCCAATTCATCGTCAGATGAAATGGGAAGTGTTCGATCTGGTGAAAAACACCATCAGGCCAAGGGCAGAAGTGATGGTTCCGGGCACCGGAGGAGCGTTGGACAAGATGTTCGGACAGGTCTGGCGCCTGCTCGGATCTGATATTGATTTCGTAAGTGGCAAGAGTCGCCTGGTTTGCCGGATTATTAGTGCCACCGAGCAGCACAAGTACTGGATAGAGACAACGTTTAGCGCCAGTAATTTCACCGACCTGATCGTTCTAGAAAGTCATTCGCCCGTGGATCCCAAGGAAACAGAGCAAGTGGTTTTCAGCGCTAGTCGGGGCGGGCTAAATCACAACCTCTTTCTCGGCCTTCTGGTGCCGATAAACGCTGATGCAACGCACAACGGCTATCGGCTTGAGAATGTCCGGCAACTGACCACCGGCCCCGATGATAAGATCGGCAAATCGCTGTTGCGGGTTGGGGGCAAGATGGTAATTCTTGCCCAGGTGCAAGTAGGGGGTAAGTGGCAGATCTTTTCGCTTGATATTGACGGTCGAAATCTTACCCAGCTGACCGGCTTGTCGTCGTCGGCAGCTTCCGACACTCCCCCGAAGTTGAGGGAGAGGTAGCAGAGTTACTGCACGAGAACTCACGTCCCCGGTTACGGCCGGGGGCGCTTTATTTTTTCCGGCTTTACTTTTGGAGTAGTTATTGTAATATTAAAGATAAATAAGCTATGAATATTAATCTCGACAAAATCAATTTTAGCCGGGCTGATCCGGGCAAGATGCGAGAGTATCTTAGTGATTTCGCCCATTATTGCAAGGACGCTTGGGAGATTGCTAACAGCTTTGCTATCCCTTCTTATTTTATCAAATGCAAAAAGGTAGTTTTTCTTGGTATGGGCGCCTCAGGCATTGTCGCAGAGTTTTTAAAAGATCTCCTTCGTGGCTCCACACTAGTAGCTGAGTGCGTTCATGATTATGATTTGCCAAACTGGGTAGACAAGGAAACACTAGTAATTGCTGTTAGCCACTCGGGTGATACAGAAGAAGATCTTTATGCCTTTGTCTCAGCCTATCAAAAAAACGCAAAACTTTTGGCTATCACCACTGGGGGAAAACTTGAAAATCTCTGTTCTAAGTATCGCTCGCCAATTATAAAATACTCATTTGACTCTGAGCCAAAATTGGCCTTCCCCTATCTTTTTGTCATTCCATCCGTCGTTCTTAAAAAGCTTGGCTATTTGGAACTCTCCAAGGATGATTTTGACAAGGCTTGTGATCAGGTTCTAGCCCAAACTACTAAGATCACTCCAGAAAACCACAGCACAGTTAATCCAGCCAAAGATTTGGCGACGAAAATTCAAGACAGCCTGGTTTTTGTAATTTCATCTGGCAATTTGCGTTCTTCCGGCATGCGCTTTGCTCATGCGATCAATGAAGATGGTAAAAGTTTTGCGACTTTTAATTTTCTACCGGAGATTGATCATAACCTCATTGCCGGACTAGAGTTTCCGAAGGAATTATTAGAAGATATTACAATTATATTTGTTGAATCAAAATTCTCCCGACCAGAAATCAAAAAACGTGAAAACCTAACAGCCCATATTCTTTCTTCAAAAAAAATTTCATATCTGCGAATTAATTTTCCGCAAGCCGCGAATCGTTTTTCGGAAATACTTCTCTCTGTAAATTTTATTGAACACGTTGGGATGTATCTTGGCTTGCTAAATCAAGTGGATCCGGTTTCCGCCAAGATTGTTGATCAATTTAAAATCCAACTGGGGCAAGAGGGACGCTAAGCGTCCCAGGAATAAATTTATCTTATATGAGGGAAAAAGCGAGGGTAGCATTAATAGTTCTTGATGGCTGGGGTCTTGGACCGCCTTGGGGTGGTAATGCAATTACTGCAGCCAAAACGTCTAATATGGATTATTTCTGGCGGAATTACTGCCGGACGACTCTTGTGGCCTGTGGCGAAGCCGTTGGTTTGCCCTCGGGCACGAGCGGGAATTCGGAAACGGGACACCTAAATATTGGTGCTGGTCGAGTTGTGCCTCAGGACTTACCTTACATTAATACTCTGATTAAAGATGGTCAATTTTTCAAAAACCCAAGAATTTTAGCGGCATTTGAACAGGTGAAAAAAAATAACTCCCGTCTTCATCTTATGGGGTTGGTTGGCTTTGGCCGCGTGCACTCGGATATGAGTCATTTGTTTGCCCTTTTAAAAATGGCCCGCGATAATGATTTACAGCAAGTATATCTTGATCTTTTTACTGACGGCAGAGACTCAGATCCAAGTTCTGCTCTTTCCGTTCTTGAACTTATTACAAATAGAATCCAGGAAATCGGAATTGGTAGAATCACTACTATTTGTGGCCGTTATTTCGCTATGGATCGCGATAGAAACTGGGGTCGGACATCGCGTGCTTATAATGCTTTAACTAAAGGCGAGGCAGAAGTTAGCCCTTCTATTCGTGATGTTATTTCTCGCGCTTATCTTCGGAATATTACTGATGAATATATCAAACCGCATCTGATTGTTGGTGCCGGTCAGGAGAAAGTTCTGGTTGGCGATAATGACGCGGTGATTTTTTTCAATTTTCGGCCAGACCGGGCTAGACAAATCACCAGAGCCTTTACTACTGTGCGCATGCCTGAGTTGCCTGATAGAAAAATTCTTTCCAATCTCTATTTTTTGACTTTCGTTAATCGTGAACCAAATCCCTTGGGGACCCCAGCGTTTGAGCCGCATATTATTAAGAATACCCTTGCCGAAGTTGTGAGTCATGCAGGTCTGCGACAGTTTCATATTGCTGAGACAGAAAAGTATGCTCATGTGACCTACTTTATAAACGGTGGCTGTGAAGAACCCTTCCCTGGCGAGCTCCAGTATATGGTCCCGTCACCAAAAGTTCCAACTTATGACTTTACACCGGCAATGAGTGCAGCCAAAATTACTGCGAAAATTGTTTCAGTAGTTTGGGAAAACTTTGACCTCATTATTGGCAATTATGCGAATGCTGACATGGTTGGTCATGTCGGTAATTTTTACGCCGCCGTTCAGGCAATAGAATTTGTTGATTTATGTTTGGGCAAAATTACTAATGCTCTACTTAAAAATAATTATGTTGTCTTTATAACTGCTGACCATGGCAATGCAGAGGAAATGTTAAATCCCCGTACCAATCAACCACAAACTGAACACACGTCAAATCCCGTACCCCTGGTGATTGTCTCAAAGGATATTTCTGTCGCAAGACTTAAGTTAAAGCCCGGTGGAGCATTGTCAAATATTGCGCCGACAATTCTTGAAATAATGGGGTTAGAGAAGCCTCCGGAAATGACAGCAATAAGTTTAATCGGGAGTTAACTATGGAAGAAATTTCACACTTACCGATCGTTCTGGCTATTCTTGATGGCTGGGGTATGTCGCCATCGTGGGGTGGTAATGCAATTACAATGGGCAGCCCACCAACAATGAACGCTCTATGGCGAGATTTTCCTCATGCAATTCTCCAGGCTTTTCGTCAGGTTGCCGGATCGTATCAGATGGTTGGCAATTCAGAAATTGGCCACTCAAGCATTGGCGCTGGCAAAATAGTTTTTCAGGACCTTGAGAGGATTTCTAAAAGCATCCAGGATAAAACTTTTTTTCAGAATCCTGCCCTTCTGGCCGCAGCTAGGAATGCTCTCTCCTATAATTCCTCATTGCACCTGATTGGTTTAGTTTCTGATGGTGGGATTCACAGTCACATCAAACATCTTTTTGCCCTTCTGCGATTTGCTAAATTGCAAAATCTACCCAAAGTATATATCCACGTAATTACTGATGGACTTGATACTGATTCAACTTCTGCTTTGAAATATGTCAGTAATTTAGAAAAGTATATCGCTGAGATTGGTGTTGGTGAAATAGCCACTGTTTGTGGGCGGGCTTTTGCTATGGATAAAGATAATCGCTGGGAAAATATCGTTAGAACGATGCAGGCAATGACTCATGGCATAGGCAATGCTAGCGACTCAGCATTAAGTGTTATTAGCAATGCTTATAAAGCCGGCTATACTGATCAGTATATTCCACCAACTGTGATTAAAAAGAATGGTTATCCTACTGGCAAAATTACTGAAAATGATAGTCTGATATTTTACAACTTCCGGCCTGATCGTGCCCGGGAGTTGACTTTGGCACTTCTCGGAATGCATGAAGTCAGGAAAAAATTTGCTGCTCCAACAAATTTGACATTTGTGACTTTCACCTCTTATTATCTCCCCGCTTCAATAGAGAAGAAAACCAACATTGCATTTCCAGGCGAAAAAATCCAAAAAACTCTTGGTAAAATTATTTCAGACAATGGCCTCAAACAATTTCGTCTGGCTGAGAGCGAGAAATCCCCTCATGTTACCTACTTCTTTGATTGCGGTAGCGAGGAGCTGCTGCCTGGTGAGGAGCGAATGATAATAAATTCCCCGCGGGTGCAAAGTTATGCCGAAAAACCAGAAATGAGCGCGGCAGAACTTACTGATAAATTAATCCTGGCAATAAAAAGTGGCAAATTCCATTTTATTTTAGTTAATTTTGCTAACGTTGACTGCGTCGGTCATTCCGGAGACCTGATTGCCGCCACCCAGGCAGTAACAATCGTTGATGATTGTATAAAGAAAGTTTCCGAGGCAGTTTTATCAGAGGATGCCACTTTAATTATCACAGCAGACCATGGTAATGCTGAGCAGATGATTCAGGTTAGGGGCAGTCGGGATAGAGAGACTTTTCATACATTGTCCCCAGTCCCCTTTATCTTGGTACGCAAGGACCTCAAGGATATGGGTCGTGGTTTAATTGCCGGCGGGGACATTTTGAGTAGTATGGTTAGTTCGAAGCTGTCACTTGCCGACATTGCTCCAACAGTTCTTGAGCTATTTGGTATCCCAAAGCCAAAGGAAATGACAGGCAGAAGTTTACTTTCTGAAATCATTTATAATAAACCCCGTTAATGTTTTATTAACTGGGGTAAAGAGAACGGAGGGACAAGTGGATAGGAAAGTTGAAATTGAGGTCTCAGCCAGACACATCCATCTGTCGAAAGAAGATTTCAATTTTTTATTCGGTTCAGGCGCGCCATTTAAGGAAGTCAAAGAATTAAGCCAAAAAGGAGAATTTGCGACAGACAAGCTTGTAACAATAGTTGGTCCTGAGGGAAAACTGCCCGCGCGGTTCCTCTCTCCTTTTAGAGAGAAGACCCAGGTTGAGCTATCTTTAACCGATTGCCACGAAATCGGGATTACTGCGCCATATGAAATTGATGTTTTTGAGGGTGCAGCGGAAATAAAAATTTCTGCTGATCAGGGGGAAATCACCAGGCGCGCAGCGATTGTTGCGAAACGTCATCTGCACTGCAGCCCTACCGAAGCATCACAGCTCGGCCTAATCAAGGATCAGCAAGTTGCTGTGGTTATCAAGACTGAGCGAGGGAAGGTGGTTTTTGCTGAAGTATCTGTGAGAATCGCTAACAATTATCAACTTCGTGTCCATCTTGATACAGATGAAGGTAATGCCGCCGGAATCACCGGGCGGTGTTTCGGTAATTTAATAATTTGATACCTGGAATGCAATGAGCATATTGCTTTTGTGTAAGCCGGCGCTGAACTATAACTCTCGGGCTTAAGAATTGTTGCCTCTAAATATTTTTTAAAGAAACTCTTCTTACCTCAGCGCAAAGCGGGTTGGCTCGGGTGGCTTAAAACAAAAGTAGTATGCGAATAAAGCATTCCCAAAAAAAGGAAACTATGATTTTAGTTGTCAATACTGGCTCGACATCTCTAAAATATAAAGTATTCGATCAATATCTCGGAGAAATAAAATCCGGCGGTTTTAATGGCCTTGCCTACCGGCAGGCAGGTATCGGTCAACGTCTGCGTGACCACACACAAGCGGTAAACGCTATGTTGGATGAACTTAGTCAGCAAAAAGATAAAATCGTCAAAGTTGGCTATCGCGTTGTTCATGGTGGAGATGAGGCCGATGAAATAATGCCAATAACACTTCCTGTGATGAAAATTATTGAGAAATACTCTCCCCTTGCCCCGCACCACAATCCAGCGGTTATAAAAGTCATTCGAGCTCTAATTGAAAAAATCCCCTACGCTTCCCATTTTGCCGTTTTTGATACAGCATTTTTCCGCAATTTGCCAGAGGTAGCAAAAATTTATCCGATTGATAGAACTATCGCTGAGGAACTGGGTATCAGGCGTTATGGTTTTCATGGGATTTCTCACGAATGGACAGCATCTGAAGTTGACCCAGAGAAATGTAAAAAAGTCGTTACTATTCACTTGGGTGCTGGCTGCAGTTTAGCAGCGATAGACTGCGGTAAACCAATAGATACATCAATGGGATTTACCCCAATGGAGGGAGTACCAATGCAGACAAGATCCGGAGATCTTGATCCGGAGATTGTCCTATATTTGGTAGATAAATATGGCAATCGTCGTGCCAGAGAAATTATTGAAGATAAATCTGGCCTTGCGGGCCTGTCAAATACTTCAGGTGAAATGCTCACGCTTCTATCGCTAGCGGGTGAGAAAGTCGAAGATGATGATTTTCATATAAGTAAAGATAAGACTGCTAAAGACTCCTCGAAAGAAGAAGCGAAGTTAGCGATCGAGATTTACTGCTTCCGAGTGAAAAAATATCTTGGTGCCTACATTGCCGCGCTCGGTGGAATTGATGTTGTTGCTTTCACTGGCGAGATTGGTTACGGGTCGGGAGTTATTAGGAATAAAATACTGTCAGGCTTGAAATTTCTTGATTTTCAAGTTAAAACCGTTAAGCCGGACGAAGAGCTAGCAATTGCCAAGAA
>CAZHFJ010000025.1:0-8799 GCA_964531145.1 uncultured Candidatus Saccharibacteria bacterium
CATCGGTGCTTATCTGCCTGCCCTTCGTAGCTTCAGCGAAGAATGGGTGGCAATAGATCCCTGCCTGACGGCAGGCAGGTGTGGTAGTTTTTACTTCCTTATAATATTATTACTATTTCTAAAAAAATGCGGTCACCGAAGGGTCACCACAATCCACAATCATATGATAACAAAAACTGTTCAGACTTGTCAATAGCTAGCTGACTAGGGTTGCCTCCACATTGCAATACCATATGGTAATATGGTAAGGGATTAATCATTATTAGTGCGGATTTTGTATCTAAATACTCTCCAGGCAAATTTTGGTAATGCCAGTTGGCGGTGGAAACGGCGGGGCTCAATAATTAAACGATAGAGCCACTCCAAGCCAATAGATCTAATAAATTTTGGCGCTCGGGGTTTGCGGCCAGCAAGAAAGTCAAAAGTACCGCCAACGCCAATGCCAATTTTTGCCCCGGTCTTTTTGAGATTTCTCCCGAGCCAGAGTTCTTCTGCTGGAACGCCATAAGCGACAAAAAGTATGTCTGGTCCAGCCTTTTTTATAATTCTAATAATTTTATCCTCATCCTCGATTTTCGGAGTTCCCTCGTAAGTACCAGCCATCCTCAAATCATAAATATCAGTTTGCAGCTTCAGTGCTGCTTGTTCGGGCACTGTTGGATCGCCGCCGAGCAAAAATACAGAAAGATTATTTCTGGCGGCAAAGCGCGAAAGTTCCCAGATAAAATCTGACCCAGAAATACGCTCTGGGATTGGAGTGCGAATGTATTTTGGATAGATAATAATTGTTGCCAGTGAGCCAAAGAATTTCAAAAAACTAAAGATGTAGCGCCAGAATTTTTGCTTCGGAAGACGCGTTCGCAAAAACCTGGCAGCCCAAAGAATGCCAACGCCGTCGGCAAGATTAAGAGATGTCTTGCCAAGCATTGTTGCGACCTCAGAGCTTTCGAGTGCTTTATTGGCAAATTCGGTATTCACAGTCGTAAGAAAAAGCGGGTTTTTTGCGCTGATTTTTTTCCCAATATAGCGCAGGGCTTCTTCTTTAGTAAAAGAGTCAATCGAGATGCCCAAAATATCAATTTTTCTTCGTCTCAAATTTGCCATAGTTGTAAAAATGCTTTATTCGCGTATTGCTTTTGTTTTGAGCCACCCGAGCCAACCCGCCTAATGAATACGTTGCAAAAGTACTAGCTAATATTATGACTTAAAACGATCAACGGTCACAGTGTTATAGTTCGGCGCCGGCTCACACAAAACCAATACGCTCATCGCATTTTTGTTTGATATTTTTTATATTCTTCTTCAACAAAACTCTTAAATTTTTTCTTAAATATTTCTTCGGAAAATTCCTTAGCACGGTTTTGGCAAACAGATGGCTTGTAATTGGAATAATTCTTTTCAAGTTTCAAAACAGCCTTTTTTAGAGACTCTGGATCGTTGCTATCAGTGAAAAATTCGCCAGTAACTCCCGCAACAACTGTTTCTGTTGCACCACCAGCAGCAAAAGCAATCACTGGCCGTCCGGCAGCCATCGCTTCAACCGGGGTTATGCCAAAATCATCCTCACCAGGAAAAAGAAAAGCCCTGCAGCGTTTAAAATATTTTATTTTTTCTTTTTCACCTTTCCAGCCAAGGAATTTGATATTTTTATTTGCCAATGACTCCAGTCTCCTACGATCAGCACCTTCGCCGATAATGATTAACGGCAAATTAAGTTGATTGAAAACTTTTATTGCCAGGTCAATTTTTTTATATTGCGTTAGCCGAGAAACGATCAAATAGCAATCTTTTGGCTTGTCTTTGTTGTTTATTAGAGGAGTTAAATCGACCGGCGGATAAATTACTGAACTGTCAGACCTGTAGTATTTTTTAATTCGCCGAGTAACTGTCTTGGAAATCGCCACCCAGAGGTCGCTTCTTTTGGAAGCGAGAAAATCCCAAATCCGAAGATCGGAAACAATTTTCCGCACAACAAGACCCAGGGGTCCGAGGCCGATATTATTTTCTTCTACGTATTTATGTGTCCAGTCCCAAGCGTAGCGCATCGGCGAATAGCAGTAGGTAATGTGAAGTGTTTGTGGCCCGGTGATAACTCCATGAGCAAATGAATTGCTTGATGATATTACGATGTCATACTTTTTCATATCAAATTTTTCGACCGCTTGCGGGAATTTAGAGAAAAGCAGTCGCGAATGTCGGCGTAAAAATCTTGGCAGTTTTTGCAGTTTGGAAGTTCTAATATCATATCCAGCTTTTTCAAACTTACCTTTCGTCCCCTCTTTATCATAAAGCAAAGTATATATTGGAGCTTGAGGAAAAATCTCATGCATTACTTCCAGCACTTTTTCCGCCCCACCAAGTTTAGTTAGGAAATCATGGACGATAGCAATTTTCATAATTTGTTAATTATCTTGCTCGCTCTTACCAAATTTCTAGGCGCTCTTTTCCGCCAAAGGCGGAAAGCGCTTGCAACCGTCGAAATTAGGCAAGGACTCGCAATTTCATAATTCAAAAAATTTAAAATGTTACAGACTCTCAAAGACTTTTAATGTTTCTCTGGCACAATTTTCCCAACTGTAATATTTTAATCTGGAGCGACCTTTGAGCACTAAAGAACGGCGAAGTGCTGGTTTGTTAAGTATTTGGCTCATCGCCGCGGCGATTTCAAATGGTTTTTTCGGATTTACTAATAGTGCCGCACCATTGGTGACTTCAGGCATGCTAGAAATATTAGAAGTTACAACCGGGATTTCAGCCGCAAAAGCTTCAAGTATCGGAAAACCAAAACCTTCGACTAATGAAGGGAAGACAAAAAGTGAAGCGCCCGAGTAAAGAACTCGCAGCTCCTTATCATTAACATAGCCGGTCTCAATAATATCCTTTTTGATTTCGTCAGCACCGTTGATAAGATTTTTAATCTCTCCGTAGCCAATGCCAGGTTTACCGACCAAAACTAGCTTGTCCTTAATTTTTCTCTCCTGGCGCAAAAGTAGGTACGATTTGATAATACCGGCAGTGTTTTTTCTTTTTTCCAATCGCCCGACGGATAGTATATACGGACCGGCGATTTCGGCAGAGCAGGCCATGCCTGCCGGCAGGCAGGCCTTAATCTTTTGATAATGCATGCGATCAAAACCCATAGGAACAAAAGAGATTTTAGAATTAGAGATCTTATAAAATTTTTTCAAGTCCCGCAACGTTGATTGGGTATAAACAATTATTTGGGCCTTTTTTCGTTTCGCTCTCTCAACTGCAACTTTCTGCAGCCAGAGACTAGTTTTTGAGTAAGCTTCGGGAAAATATTTCCAGGCGAAATCGTGAACAGTTATTACACTCTTTTTAGGAGAGAGTGGTGGTAAAACGTGCGATGGAGAAAATAAAATATCCGGGGGATTTCTAAACATCTCCCAGGCTAACTTTGTATGAGTCCAAAATTTTATATACTTAAGAATTTTGATCTTAAAATTTGTTGGCAGATTGCCAAAGTCAGCGTCAAGCGGGCCGGGAGAATAGAGAATATATTGATTCTTTCGATCAATTTTCGCCAGAGCAAGTATTAAATTTTTAGCGTAGTTTTCAGCGCCAGTCTTGGTTTTTATCCAACCTGCTGAAGCATCGATTCCGATTAACATAATAAAGTCATTTAATTGTAGTCACTAGACTGATCTTTCATACAGATCGGCACAGATTTGATCTATCTGTGCTTTATCTGTGTAATTATCTGTGTGGTTACTTCCGTTTATTGTCATTCACGCGCCCACAAGACCGATTTTTTGTAAGCATCCAGATGCTCAACAGCAATACCGGCACCCTTAGCAACACAAGTGAGCGGATCATCAGCGCACTGACATGGCACACCAGTAACTTTAGTTAAGAGTGTGTCAATGTTTCGCAGCAGTGCTCCCCCACCGGTAATAATAATACCTTTGTCCATGACATCAGAAGCAAGCTCGGGCGGTGTTTGCTGCAGGACACTTTTCACAGCGTTAATAATTTCCAGAAGTGGTGGCTTAGTTGCCTTAACAATATCTTCGGAGGTAACAATAATGCTCTCTGGCAAACCAGTTATAGCATTTGAACCAGAAACTTCCATTCTAGCTTCTTTTTTCGGTTCGACCACATTGCCAATGCGTTTTTTAACCTCTTCAGCTGACTGCTCGCCGATAATCAAATTGTATTTCTTTCTAATATAGTTGGCGATGGCAATATCAATTTTGTTACCACCGACACGAACAGAATTAGCAGCAACAACATCACCTAGAGCAATGACAGCGACCTCGGTAGTCCCGCCGCCAATATCAATAATCATATTTCCGGAAGGAGTGGCGATTGGAATGCCAGCACCCAAGGCAGCAGCGATCGGTTCCTTGATTAGATAAGCTTGTTTTGCACCAGCAGCTAAAGCTGCATCAACTACTGCTCTCCGTTCAGTTGAGGTAATTCCGACAGGCACAGCAATCATCACCTCAGGCCGAGTAAAGCGTATCCGGCCACTGACCTTATTAATGAAATGTCTAAGCATTGTTTCAGAGATATTGTAATTAGCGATGACCCCGTCTTTTAGAGGATGAGCGGCGACAATGCTCTCGGGCGTTCGGCCGATCATTTTTTTTGCTTCATGGCCGATAGCAACAATTTGGTTGTCCTCGACCTGTAGAGCAACAACCGAAGGCTCATTAGTAACAATGCCTTTTTTGGGCAGATATACCAGGACGTTAGTAGTTCCGAGGTCGATTGCGATGCGCTTGGCCATTAACTTATCCTTTCAATCTCCGCCCCCAATTTTTTAAGCCTTAGATCGATATTTTCATATCCCCTATCAATATATTCAATATTGTCAACAATCGTTTCTCCTTTTGCCGCTAGTGCCGCAATCACTAACGCCGCGCCGCCTCGAATATCGGAAGCATCAATCTCATCACCTTTCAAATTAATTGGCCCAGTAATATCAATTAGGTGAGGACTTTCGATATCAATTTTTGCTCCCATTTCAACAAGCCATTTTACGTAATCGAAGCGAGCAGAAAATAAGGTTTCAAAAATTCGGCTCCGACCTTTAGCCTGTGTCATTAAAACCGTATATTGTGACTGTAAATCAGTTGGAAAACCAGGATAAGGTCGGGTATCAGTATTAGTGGCGACCAGCTGGCGTTTTTGATTAATAATCAGATCGCCGTAGAATTTGTTGTGCATTTTCAACTGATAGTCAAGATGAGTAGCTTTGAATTTATTTAATACCAGTGACAAGTGTGATGGAATGATATTTTTGATTGTGACCTGTCCGCCAGTAACTGCAGCAGCAATGGCAATTGTACCTGCTTCGATTCGATCAGGCATAATAGTATATTCTACAGGCTTCAGAGATTTTACACCAGAGATTGTAATTGTATTTGTGCCAGCACCAGAGATTTTTGCGCCGGCTTTATTCAGAAAATTAGCAAGGTCAACAATTTCCGGTTCGCAAGCAGCTATTTCAATTCTTGTCTTGCCAGGTCGCAACACCGAAGCCATGATGACATTTTCTGTCGCAGTCACGCTCATCTCTTCAAGAACAACAGTTTTGTCGCCGCGGCGATAGGAGCCAGAAGCACTAAGATAGTATTTTCCATTGTCTTTATCAATTTTTACTTTAATGTCAAGCGAGCGAAAAGCTGCAAGATGAGTATCAATTGGACGGACACCAATCAAACAACCTCCAGGTTCAGAAAACGTTACTTTACCAAACAATGAAAGCAGGGGGCCCATAATTACAACTGAGCCTCGCAGTTTTTTGACATAATTTTCATCGGGAGTGAAAGAGTTAACACCAGTAGAATCGATTATCACAGAGTGGTCCAGATATTCAACCTTAGCGCCGAGACTTTTAATGATCTCAATCATTTTCGAAATATCAACAATTTTTGGCACATTATGGATTGTAGTTTTTCCCGGAATCATAACACAAGCAGGCAGCATTTTAAGCGCCGCATTTTTGGCCCCTGAGACTATAAACTCGCCGGAGAGTTGTTTTTTACCTCGAATTTTAAATTTTGCCATAGTTTTTAATAATGAAAACAAACTCTCACTGATCTCAGTTCACAGATCACCACAGATTTTCTAATTCATCAGTGAATATCTGTGACAATAGATCCCTGCCTGACGGCAGGCAGGTGTGGCGGTTTTTGCTTCAAGATTGTTTTTTGCAGTGTTAATTCTGTGTATAAGATCCGTGTAGTTGTTATTGTACCCTGAATTTACAATTTTTGCAAGTTGGGCTATACTAAAAACATGAGAGAATACCGTAACAAACCGCGAGAAAAACGTCTAAAAGAAATTATTATCGGGCAAGGATTTGTCAGTATTATGATTATCGCTGTTTCATTATATCTAATTTTCTGGGGTTTTGGCTATAAGGTCAATTGGCAAAATATGACCATCAAACACACAGGTATCATCTATCTCACCTATTGGCCAAAAGATGCCGAAGTTTTTATCAACGACAAAAGCAGACAAAGATCTTCACCTTTCGATATTGCCTTATTCTCGGGTTATTATGAGACAAAAATTATAAAAGACGGCTACTGGCCTTGGTATCAAGACATAAAAGTCGAAGCCGATCGAGTCTATTCTTGTAAAAATATCGTTTTATTCAGGCAGAAGCCCGAAATCCAGCTCCTAACTAATAAAGATTCAATATCCTCAATTGATGCTCCTTATGACACCTTGGTGAAGAACCCTCAAGGCGACTTAACTGCCAGCAGTTATGAAATCTGGATTGGCGATACGCTTGTTACGAGACTCTCAGAACCGATTTCGGGAGTTATCTGGTATCCAGGAATGGAGTATGTCGCTTTTCAGCAAGGTGATGAAATTAGAATCATCGAGAAAAATGGGACTAATGATAATCTTTTAGTGAAATTGACCTCTGATGCCCCGACAAAATTCTTATTTAGCTGGGATGGTTCGTCGTTACTTTATAAAGACGGCAGTGATTATAAGAAAGCGGATATAAATTAAATAAAAGTTAAAAGTCAAAACTCAAAGGTCAAAACTGTGGGGAGCACTTCGTGCTCGAACTATTAATAGTTCAATTCTTTAGTTTTGAATTTTGAACTTTAAGTTTTGAGTTAATTAATGTACTCCCTCTGGAAGATTTAAATTTTGCGTTTTCGCACTACTGGGCCTTGCTGTTGTTGGATCTGGCACGATTTGTTCCGCTCGAATTATTAGCCTTCTGAGGTTAGTACCAATCGGCGTACAAGTCATAAGCGTCAGTGTTGATCTATCGTCATCAGCATTCAGAACTGAAATATTTGTTGGAGGAGTGATAAATTTATCGCGAATTTGATAAATATAATTGGTGTTTTGGAATTTAATTAGAATCAGATCACCAATAACCAGTTTATCTAAAAGAGCAAAAACCGAATTATAATCGCTTCTAATCCAAGGATAGTTTGAGGAATGGCCGGTAATGAAGACATTGCCTTTCTCTCCGGGTAAACTTGTACCTTCAATCTGGATTAGACCTTTTTTAAGATTTTCGCTGACCTCTGTCGCGTCGTTTGGCACGCGGAAAGTAATTGGCGTTTTTACATTGATACTTTCTATATAAAGCGAATTATCAGAAATATTGGGAATTGTGTCTTTTGTCGTAGTCTCGTTGCCGCTAGAGAGCACTGCCTTCGATAACTCACCCTGCTTTTCCGGAAAAAATTCATCCTGATACCAGTAGGTGATTTTTTGTTTGTAAGCAGAGAAATTCAGAACCCCAAGAATGATCAGGAAAAATAAAACAAAAAGAAGAAAAAATTTTAAGAACATAACTAGTGGATTTTTCTTCTTAACTCGGCTATTAATAAAAATCTGTTCTAAATCTTTTTCAGTCAATTGATGTTTCATAGAATTATTTCATCAAAATTCTGTCCATAATGATATTACATAGGCATTTTATACTTCGAGTGAGCCTAGCGAATCGAGAAGTTAATTCTCGACAAGTTTGATCAACAAAATTTTTGCCTAAGTCCTATAATTATTAATCATTTTAACATATCTGGATGAGATTCTATATATTACTACTATACTACGTAGTATGGTAGTAAGCCTAATTCTTCTTATTAAGGAGCTTGTTGATGGTGGGACTGCCTTTGGTTTTGAAATGGATTTTGTTGACAGTGCTTTCAGACATTCCCATTATCTCGATGATTTCCTCATAGGTTGATTTTTCCTTCAGAAGCTTGGCCGCCATCAAGCGGCGCGAAATGTCCTTTATCTCCGCCGAAGACATTATTGATTCCAGAAAGGAATAAAAAATAGCCGGTTTCAATCTACCCACCATATCCCGCAGCAGCTTTTTTGATTTTAGATCAATTCCTTTTTGTGGCATTTGTTTTTATTATACTACTTAACTACGTAGTATGGTAGTAGTAAGCTAATCTTTCACAATTATCCTATAGCTTTTCACTGTGCTACTCCGTTTTGTCCACCGCGACTAATTAAAACGCAGGTGGATGATTTTTATTACAAGATATAATAGTTAACATTCAAGGCGTAACAAGCTTTGCTTATTTCTTAATCATTTTTACAACCTTATTTTTTGCTTCTTCTGGATAAAGATTCTCGAGTGTTTTTATCAATTCCAGATTTTTCCACTCGGGATAATATTGATTGTCATCATTCATTCGTTCTTTTTCTGGTCCGCCAAGTTTTGGCACACCTTTGTATGTTTTAATTAAATAAAAATAGCTGATTCTGCCTGAATCGTGTTTATTTTTCGGCACAGATATTTTGAACAGCAATCTATCAATTATAATATCTATACTA
>CAZHFJ010000026.1:0-8781 GCA_964531145.1 uncultured Candidatus Saccharibacteria bacterium
TATTCGTTATCCATTCTTGTCTCTGTGTCTTCGAAAAACAACGAGGTGCCATAAATTATCACCAACAAAGCAACGATAACCAGAGTGAAAACCGGCGAAGTCAAATCAGCGATGCCGCCAACAAACAGCGCCGGAACTCCCATTGCCAGATTTATCAACATTGCCGCAATACCAAAAACCCGGCCGCGCATCTTTCCGGCCGAATTTAATTGCAAGAGTGTCTGCGAGGCGATATAAATCAAGCCGGCGCAAAAACCAAGTATCACCATCAGCAAAATCGGAATCAAAAGCGAAAAAGTCAAAAATGCGTATAAATTATACGATGCCATTACCAGAAGCCCGAGACCGCAAACAACAAATCCCCAATTGATGATCCGCGATTTATCCCAACTGTTGTTTTTATTTAAAAGGTAAGCGGCGGTCAAAAGACCGAAGCCGGCCGGAACAATCAAAATAACCCCGGACATTTTGGTGCTGATTAAAAGATACTGCTCGGCAAACGGCGGCAAAAGAACGATAAAAGCACCGAGCATTGCCCAGCCGATCGCCAGTTTAGACATCGGCGAAGAGATTTCTCTCTCTCGACCGACATATTTAATCCCGTTTTTCGTTTCCTGCCAAACCGCGGAAATTGTTTTTGCCAGATTTGAAACCGTCAGTAGAGTGTGCGGTGCTTTATCATCATATTCCGACATTAAAAAAATTGAAATTGATGAAATAAGAAACATCGCTCCGACAATAACAAAAAGCCAGATCGAGCCGATTGCTCCCTGGAGCGGGCCGGCAATGCCGTAACCGAAAATCAGCGAGCCGTACATTGTGGTCATATAGATTGAATTCGCCTTGACCAATTCGGTCCTATCAACAACTAAAGGAATTGATGACAATTCTGCTGGTGAGAAGAATTGGGTAATCGCCGACATCACAAAGATAATCTCCAAGATCGCCAAAGTGTTATGAGTTGCCGGAATCAAAAGAAAAGCCGCTAGAGTCCGCAAAACATTAGTGTAGAGTAAAACCCTTTTGTAGCGGACGCGATCGGAGAGGACGCCGGAGAGCGGCCCAAAAATCACTGAGGGGATTGAGGTTGCAATTATCACCAAAGAAATTGTCGTTGCACTTTTGGTTAAGTCGTAAATATGCAAAATCAAGGCGAAAATCAGCATATTGGAAGCGGCTTGTGACAAAAATTGGGCCAGCCAGAGTTTTCGGAAATTGTCTTTTTTAAAAAGTGAAAAAATATTTCTCACGCTCCCTCCGCTTTTATTTGACCAGTCGGGCGATTAGACAATCAAGGGCGCGTCTTCCGGCATCGGGGTCTTTCTGATCAATCTTTTCTTTCTCAATAATCTTTCCGAGCAAAAAACCAATACGGATATTTTTTTCTGCTGTCGGTCGTAAATCTCTTCTTAGTTCGGGTAAAGTTTTCTTGATACTTTCAAGATATTTCTCAAACTTAAGTCCGCGATTTTTAATTTGTTCCTCCATTCCGGCAATGATTCGACTGATTTCTTGTTCAACAAGTCCCTCCGGTACGATAACTTCTAAATATGGCAAGACTTTTTCAATCACCTCAAGCTCCAGTTCGTTTCTGGCTTTATTTTCAACCTCATCTTTCAAACTTTTCTCGATTGCTGTAGTTAAATCAGGAATGTTTCTGCGACCAAAACTGGCGGCAAATTGATCACTAGGCTCCGGTAATTTTATTTCTTTGAGATCAACAACCCTGACCTTGAACTTGGCGGTTTTTCCGGCAAAATCGCGAGCGGAAAAGTCAGCTGGAAACTTTATTTCAAATTCTTTCTCATCATTTTTTTTCATCCCTATCAGATTATCTTCAAAGCCAGGAATCAGCGCACCCTCGCCCAAAACCAGCGGCTGATTTTTTGCTGACATTGCATCTTTTTTAACACCGCCGACTGAACCTTCATAGTTGATTTCCACTCGGTCACCTTTTTCTGCGCCTCTTTCCACTTCAACAAAAGTTGCTTTCTGACGACGAAGATGCAGAAGAATTTTTTCGATGTCACTTTTTTTAGTCTCAGCAATTTTTTTCTTTTTAACTTTAACACCAGAGAAATCAGCAAGTTTGACTTCTGGCATGACTTCTATCTCAGCCTCAAAGACTAGTCCTCCCTCGACTTCGTCGGCATCGAGGCCCCAACTTGGATATTTGACAATCGCCACTTTTGGTGGACAAATTGGGATGAGTTTTTCTCTCCCCACCGCTTCAAAATAAGACCTCTGGACCGCTACCTCTAATGATTCTGATAGTAATCTTGCTTGACCAATTGTTTCCTCAACCAGCTTGCGTGGGGCTTTTCCTGGTCGAAATCCAGCAATTTTGACCTCGGGCGCTAGTTTTTTATATGTAGCCTGAAAATATGGCATAAGCTCTTCTGGCGGAAGAGAGATCTTAAGTGAGTACTTTGATTTTTTCAAATCCTTTACTTCGATTTCCATTGCAAAAATTATTAAACGACCATAAATTGCAACATTGTGAGCCCTTGTCAAATTTCGACGGTTGCAAGCGCTCCCCGCCGCAGGCGGGGAAGAGCGCCTAGAAATTTGGTTAGGGCGAACAAAAATAAAAATAATCGCTGTTCATTATCCTAGCAACATTTAAGCGAAAATTCAAACTAGAATCCGGTAATTTGCTGTGATAAATGGAAAATGTTATAATCAAGTTAGCAATTGTGGGCTGACCCATTCAGGCCATTTTGGTGGATTTAAATTGCCAACTTGAAAAAATAATCAGGGAAAACTATGCTAGATAATGATACACTCTATAAAATTGTCTCTGACAGCAAAGTAATTGCTGCAAATGATCTGGAGCTAGCGAAAAAAGACGCTGATGAGAGAAAAGCCTCACTTTCAGCAATTTTACTCGAAAAGGGGCTAATTGCTGAAGATAAGCTCTCGGAAGCAACTGCTAGGTATTTTAAAGTTCCGGCTGTTAAAGTTAGCCAACTGCAAATTGATGGAAAAATCTTAAAAAGCGTGCCTGAAGTCGTGGCTAGAGATCACCAAATTATTGCTTTTGAACGCTCTGGAGATACCTTGAAGTTAGCCATGGGTAATCCCTCTGATGAAGCCGTTATTAACCAGCTCAAGAAGAAGATGGGGGTCAAAATTGAGGCTTATTATACCCCAGAAAAAGAAATAGTTCAGGCACTAGGTTTTTATAAACAGGGAATTTCAGAAACTTTTCATGACCTGATTCCGATAATATCTAGCGCTAGCAGCAAGGCTCTCAAAGGGGCGCCGATTTCTAAAATCGTTCAGAAACTATTTGAATATGCTCTGGATAATCGAGCGTCTGATATTCATATTGAACCACAAAGAAAGGAAACAACTGTCCGTTTCCGGATTGATGGCGTTTTGCATGATATTGTGAAATTGCCGAAAAATTTACACGAGGAGATCGTTTCGCGAATTAAAGTTCTCTCCCATCTGCGGACCGACGAACACCAAGCGGCTCAAGATGGGAAGCTTCAGATTATCTACGGCAGTGAAGTAACTAAAATCGAGGAAGGGGGAGCGATCCATTTGAGCGAGAAAGCCAAAAGCGAGGAAAAGGGCGTTGATGTCCGGGTCTCAATCACTCCGGTTACTAATGGTGAGAATATCGTTATGCGTCTGCTCTCCGAGCGCGGCCGGCAATATAATTTGATCAATCTTGGGCTTTCAGACAACGATCTGACAAAAATCAAAAAAGAGATCGCTAAAAGTTGGGGAACAATTGTTGCTGTCGGGCCAACCGGCTGCGGAAAAACCACCACTCTCTATGCTATTCTTAAAGTTCTTAACAAGCGAGAAATCAATATAACAACGATCGAGGATCCGGTTGAATATGATATGGAGGGCGTTAGCCAGATTCAGGTTAATCCAAAAACCAATTTGACTTTTGCCAACGGCTTGCGTTCGATTGTCCGCCAAGATCCGGATATTATTATGGTCGGTGAAATTCGTGATAAAGAGACCGCGGGCATCGCCATTAACGCGGCAATGACCGGACATTTGGTGCTTTCTACAATGCACGCCAATGACTCGGCGACAACTTTACCCCGTCTAAATCAGATGGAGATTGAGCCGTATTTGATCGCCTCAACGGTTAATTTAATTGTCGCTCAACGAATTGTTCGACGGATTTGCAGCAAATGCGCTGAGAAATATCAGGAGCCGTTTTTAACTTTCGAAAAAAATCTGCCAGCAGTGATATTGGGAAAAATTTTCCGGAAAAAACCGACATCCGTTACTTTAACCAGAGGCAGGGGCTGTGAATTTTGCCATCAAAGCGGCTATGTTGATAGAATCGGAATTTTCGAGACAATGACAATGTCGCCGGCGATCGAAAAATTGGTTATGATTCAAGCCAATGCTTCGCAGATTACCGAACAAGCAGTCAAAGAGGGAATGGCAACGATGCTTGAAGATGGTCTTAAAAAAGTTATCGAGGGCGTTACCACGCTTGAAGAAATTCTGCGAGTAACCAGAGAATAACCACGCTGACTTAACCACGCAGAAATAACGCTGATGAAAAATAAGGTAGGGCTAGACACTGCAATACCATATTTGTAATTTTGTAGGAGCTGTAAGGAGTGGGATGGAGAAAGATAAACTTCAAATCGAAACAGAAAAAAAGCTGCCGGAGGAAGTTGATAAATCCGCCGCTACTGCTGAAAATCCACCACCTAAAAATCAACCAGAAGAATCCAAAGAATCCGAAAAAGAACCAAAGGAAAAAGCCAAGAGGGGCAAGAATTTTTTGCTTTTTGGCATCTCTTTAAATGAAAAGGTCTTTCTGGCCAAACATCTGTCAACGATTTTAAAAGCCGGTATGGATTTGCCGGAGAGTTTGCGGATTGTCCAAAGGCAATTGCATGGCGGGCTGAAAAATGTTCTCGGCGATGTCTCGGCAAAAGTTGAGGGTGGAAAATCCCTGAATGTCGCTCTCTCCGAATATCCAAATGTTTTCGATCCTCTATTTATCAATATGGTCAAGGTCGGCGAAAAAAGCGGCACTCTTGATCAAAGTTTACATTATCTCTCGATTCAATTAAGCAAAGACGCCAAATTAATCTCAAAAGTCAAAAGCGCCGCACTTTATCCGCTGATTGTTCTCTCTGCTGCCGTTGTCGTCGGCGGCGGCGTATCTTATTTTGTCCTGCCGAAACTGACAAAATTATTCACCTCTTTTAAAGCCGATCTGCCGCTGGCAACAAAAATACTGCTGGCAATCTCCAATAATCTTCAACACTATGGCCTTTGGTGGTTGGCCGGGATTATTTTGGCGATAATTCTTTTCTCCGTTCTGCTGCGAGTCCGTTTTTTCCGGGCGATTTGGAACAATGTCACCCTTCACACGCCGGTCGCCGGCAAAATAATTATCAGCTTAAATCTGGCTCGATTCAGTTTAACCTTGGGCACACTGCTAAAAAGCGGCGTGGCGATTGATGACGCGCTGGGAATTACCAAAGAGGCGATAACTTCAATCCCCTACCAAAAAACGATCAAAATGGTTCTCGACACCGTCAGCACCGGCAAGACAATTACCGAGAGTTTAGATCAGGCCGATCGGCGCAAACGGCTTTTCCCGCCAACAGTTCGGGCAATGATTGATGTCGGGGAAAGAACCGGCTCTCTTTACAACTCCTTACTATATATTTCCGAGTTTTACGAAGAGGAAGTTGACAATATGACGAAAGATATGGCAACGACTTTGGAGCCGATTCTTCTGCTGATTATCGCTTTTGTTGTCGCCTTTGTCGCCATCGCGATAATCTCCCCAATGTATCAGGTTCTAAATGTGATTAAATGAAAAAACCCGGCTTTACATTGATAGAAATTCTTCTGGCTATTGCCATCATCGTTTTGTTGGCGGCGTTATCTGTGCCTTTTTACACCTCAACTTTGGTTTCAACTCAAAGTAAAGATACGACAATTGAAATCGTCCAGTCGCTTCGCCGAGCAAAAATCAAAGCGCTGGCAGCAGTCGCTGACGACAACTGGGGCGTCGCTGTTGGCCAGGATGACAAAATCACCCTTTTTAAGGGTTCCTCGTATGTCAGCCGCGATCAAAATCTTGATGAGGCATTTGCCCTCCCGCCTTCAATTACCTCATTTGACGGCTTGAGCGAAATTATCTTTCTAAAATCAACCGGCAATCCAAATACAATCGGAGATATCACTTTTATTGACAGCAATAATCAGAACCATAAAATTAGCATTAATCCGGAAGGGACAATTGATTTCTAAAGAGAAAAAAAATTTCACTAGAAAAAACGGCTATAGTTTAGTTGAGATTTTAATCGCGATTGCTATTTTTGTCTCAATTGCAACGGCGATTACTTACCTTTTACTCGACGCCTCGGTTTCTTTTCGCCAGGGCAAAGAACGGGTCTTTGCTACTTCTTTGGCTGAAGAGGGCTTGGAAGCGGCAAGGAATATTCGCGACTCCGGCTGGGATAATTTAGCCAGCGGTAATCACGGAATAATCGTCTCCAGCAACAGCTGGAATTTCGCCGAGGAGTCAGATCTTGACCCAAGCGGTCGCTTTTCCCGACAAATCAAAGTTGAAAACGCCGGAGATGATCGAAAATTAGTTACCTCAACTGTCAGTTGGGATTTTACTCCGACTCGCCAGGGAAACGTAACTTTAACAACTTATCTCAATAATTGGGCAAAAATCATCGAGCCGCCCGAACTGCCAACTTGGAATAAACCAATAACCATCGGAACAGTCAGCACCAATAATATTGCCGGCAACAAAAATCCGAATGACATTTTTGTCCTCGGAAATTATGTTTATTTAGTCACTGACGAAGCAAATGCAGTTGACCCGGAATTCTTTATTTTTGATGTTTCCGATGTTACTAAGCCAACTTTGGTTAGCACCTGTAAAATCGGCAGTAAAGTTAGCGCTGTCTATGTTGTCGGAAATTATGCTTATCTGGCAACAAATATTAATGACGCCGAACTGACGATAATCAAAGTCAGCGATCCAAAAAACCCAACAGTTGTTGCCCGGCTTAATACTCCGGAAAATCAGGACGGCGAGGATGTTTTTATTCTTGACAATTACGCTTATCTCGTGACTCAAAACAATCCCTCTAATAGCGAGTTTTATATCTTTGATGTTCTTGATCCCGAGAACCCGGTGACCACACCTGTCGGTAAATTCGAACTAAACGCCCAAGGACGGGCGATTTATGTTGCCGGCAATTACGCTTACGTCGGCACCAACAGCGACGCTCGTGAAGTTGTGGTTATCAACGTTACCAACAAATCAGGGCCACAGAATGTTAGGTATGCTTATAATAACCCAGACGCAGCTGATGTTAATGATATCTATGTCAATGGAAGCACGGTTTATCTGGCAACCGAGCAAAATGGCGCCAGCGGCCCAAACTTTGTAATTGTGTATGCCAATACCTCCAGTTATCCGGGCAGTGTGGTTTGGAATTTAATCGGCCAATTTCATAACGCTGCTGATGTTAACGGTCTTTGGCCTGACATGGCGACGAATCAGGTATTTTTAGCGACTGAAACAACTAATAAGGAATTCGTGATTCTCGACATCACTAATCCTAGCCAACCTTTAGAGAAAGCCGCTATTGACTTGCCGGATAAAGCAGTTGCCATCGCTTACAACGGGGCATATGTATTTGTTGCTAGCATTGCCAATAATCAGGAGTTAATAATTATCGGGCCGAGCTAATGACAATGAAATTATCATTAATTACAAAATGCGATGGGCAAACTTTTCGTCGAGGCACGACATTAATCGAGGTTTTGCTTTATACAATACTGGTGGCTTTTTTTATTGTGCTGGTTACCAGTTACGCCAGCAATATCTCCTCCGGCAAAGTCAAAAACGACGCAACCGCCGAAGTCAATGATAACGCCCAAATTGTTACACTTGAGATTACCTCGGCTATCAGAAACGCCAAAAGCACAGTTACCCCGGAAAATCAAGGCGAGACATCCTCGGTGCTGATTGTTACGACTGCCGAAGACCAAAGAGTTACTTTTGACCTTGCCGGCGGACGATTGCGAGTGGCAAAAAACGGCGGCCTGCCGATTGAAATTACCTCGACAAAAGTCGAAGTTAGCAATTTAGTATTTTCTAATCTAACCCGCGCCGGCACCGAGGGCAATGTTCGAGTCCAGATGCAAATTTCCAGAGTAAATCCGACAAATATTTCCGAGTTTTCTGCCACTACCGAGATTGACTTTGCGATTAGCTTACGACCAAACTAACTTAACTACACTGACAAAATACAACACTGAATTGACACTGACAAAAATCCAAAAAATAAAATTAATCAGATGAAAAATTACAAAAAATTTAGTCGCGGCTACATCGCCCTAATCACTGTTATTATCGTCGGGGCGATTGTCTTGGCTATGGTTATCTCTTCAACTGTTATCGGTATATATCAAAGCCACAATGGGCTTCTGGCGGAAAATCTGGCGCAAGCCGACTCGCTAGCCGCGGCTTGTGCCGAAAAAACCCTAATGGAGTTAAAAAACAATGAAAATTATCTCGGCAACGAAACGATGAACCTCGGCAACGGTCAGTGCCAAATTGCCCCAATTGAAAATCTCGGCGGTGGCGCGCGAGTGGTCAAAACCAGCGGCACTGTTAATCAGGCGACGAAAAAGATCCGTATCGAAATCAGCCAAATAAATCCGGCTATTGTCTTTATCTCCTGGCAAGAAGTGGCCGATTTTTAAAAGCAACACCCACACTTCGGCATCTACACTTCCGAAGTGTGG
>CAZHFJ010000027.1:0-8751 GCA_964531145.1 uncultured Candidatus Saccharibacteria bacterium
CTTGACTCATTCGACTTCGCTCAGAGTCAATGCTGAGCAAGTCGAAGTATTGACAAAATGTTACCTAAAATGTTAGAGTACAAGAATGGATGACGAATATCTGAATAACCAATAACTAATAAGGCCGATAAATTCGCCATTAGTCATTAGAATATCAGTTATCCATTCTTGGAGATTTTATGAAGAACATCAATGTAAATGAATTGCAGAACAAAATTTCGCAGGTGATGCGGGAAGTTGAAGTTGGAGAAGTTTATCAAGTCAGCCGCTATTCAAAACCAGTTGCTTATTTAGTGCCGCAAAGTGAATACGAGGCGGCAGTTTCTGGTTCCGGCTGCAAATCCTGTATGGCAGATCTACGTAAGATTGCTAAGAAGATTGAAAAATGAAAAAAATTTATTTAGACCATGCGGCTACTACTCCGGTTGATCCGGAAGTTATAAAGGCGATGTTGCCTTATTTTTCAAGTAAATTCGGTAATGCTTCGAGCGTTTATTCATTTGGCCAGGAGGCGAGAGCGGCAGTTGACAGCGCCAGGCATAAAATCGCCAGGTTTTTGAATTGTAAATCAACAGAAATTGTTTTTACATCTGGTGGTTCTGAATCTGACAATCTGGCAATAAAAGGTGTTATCGATGCCTCGGAAATTAAAAAACCACATGTTATCACTTCGGCTTTTGAGCATCATGCGGTACTGGATACGATTAAGGAGTTGGAACGTGACGGAAGAATCCAAGCGACTTACATCAAACCGAATCGCGACGGAGTGATTAAAGTTGCTGATATTGAGCGAGTGATCAGAAAAAACACCGTTTTGGTCTCGATAATGTATGTCAATAATGAAATCGGTACGGTCCAGCCAATTCGGGAAATTGGGAAAATGATTGAGCGAGCAAATACTCGCAGAATCATGAATCATGAATTAGGAATTATGAATAAAACCCATAATTCAGAACTCAAACTTCATAATTCTGAAAAAAATGCGGGATGCATTTTTTTCCATACTGATGCAGTTCAGGCGGCTGAATATTTTGATATGAATGTTGATTATTTACATGTTGATCTCCTGACAATGACTGCGCACAAAATTTATGGGCCAAAAGGAATTGGCTTACTTTATATTAGATCTGGCGTCCCAATCAAACATCAAATTGTCGGCGGCGGACAGGAATATAAAAAGCGGGCTGGTACGGAAAATGTGGCGGGAATAGTTGGAATGGCGAAAGCGATCGAGATAATTCAAAATCCGAAATCCGAATATCGAAATCCGAAACAAAAAGAATCAAATCCGAAGCACGAAATCCGAAAGTTGAGGGAGAAGTTAATTAATGGTCTTTTGAAAATTCCAAATTCCCGCTTAAATGGTAGTCGCGAGTATCGATCGCCGTCGAATGTTAATATTTCCTTTATGAACGCCGAGGGTGAATCAATACTTTTGAATCTGGATATGGAAGGTATTGCCGCATCAACCGGTTCAGCTTGTACTTCCGGCTCACTCGAACCAAGCCATGTACTGCTTTCAATGGGCCGTACTCCAGAGGAATGCCATGGATCGGTACGATTTACTTTAGGTCACGAAACAACGGAAGAAGAAATTGATAAAGTTTTGGAAGTTTTGCCGCTGATCATCGAAAAATTAAGAAGAATGAGCCCGTTTAAATAAGGAGTTATATGGATAATTTATATTCAGACAAAATTATGGAACATTTCCGCAATCCGAAAAATCTCGGGGAGATTGAGGATGCCGATGGAGTTGGGACTGTTGGAAATCCAAATTGTGGCGATGTGATGAAAATGTATATAAAAATAAAAAATGATAAAATTGCCGACATTAAATTCCAAACTCTTGGTTGTGGAGCGGCGATTGCCTCGTCGTCAATCGCGACGGAATTGGTTAAAGGCAAATCACTTGATGAGGCGCTTAAATTATCATCCCGCGAAATTGCCGAACAAATGGGTAAATTCCCACCGGCAAAATACCACTGTTCAGTTTTAGCGGAGGAAGGAATCAAGAAGGCAATCGAGGATTATAGGTCCAAAAAGAAATGAAGGAATTTGATGGTCGAAAAATTCGCGATGAGATTCTGGCTAAGCTAAAGATTAGAATTTCGAAACTAAAAATCAAGCCAACTTTGGCGGTCATTTGGGTTGGTGAGGATCCGGTTTCCGAGAAGTATATTAAAGCAAAACAAAAAGCGGCAGATTATATTGGCGTTGATTTTAAACTTTTTCAATTAAGTGCTTTAGCTCTAGAAGCAGATGCTATAAAAAAGATTGAAGAATTAAATAATGATCAAAAAGTAACCGGCATATTACTCCAGATGCCTCTGCCGGCAAAAATCAATCGCCAGAAAGTTATCAAAGCTATTTCGCTAGAAAAAGATGTTGATGGACTCCGATTTTGTGCTAATCTGACTTCTGATTTTCAGCCGCCAGTGGTATTGGCAATTTTAGAAGCGCTTGATGGTGTTGATCTCGGGCAAAAGAAAGTTGCAATTATCGGTCAGGGTTTTCTTGTCGGTGCACCGCTGGCGAAAGTACTTCGAAATAAAGTAAAAAGATTGGAAGTTGCTGATATAGAAACTGCTGATTTAGCAAAAATTACCCGGAATGCTGAGATAATTATTTCCGCCACCGGCCAAGCTGGATTGATTACGGCCGAAATGGTCAAAAATGGCGTGGTGTTAGTTGATGCCGGCGCTTCGGAGGTCGGCGGCAAAATCAAAGGTGACATGGACGCAGGTGCATATCAGAAAGCTTCATTTTATACGCCGGTGCCTGGTGGAATTGGGCCAGTCACGGTAGCAATGCTGTTTAGAAATTTGCTGAAAGTTTAAAATGCTTTATTCGCATATTACTTTTGTTTTAAGCCACCCGAGCCAACCCGCCTTGCATTTTTCGCAATAGACCGTCAATAAGGATCTAACCGCATCAGTACGTCGAGGACTCCGGAGATACAGTTCGGCGCCGGCTTAGACAAAAGCAATGTGTTCATCGCATTTCAGAGTCGGCAAGAATCTAGTAAAATGAGATTATGGCGAAGAAGTTTTGGACAAAAAAGATGCTTGTCTGGATAGTAGTAGCGATTGTTGTCCTTGGCATTGGCGGTTATTATCTCTATGCACGCAAATTTGCTGTCTTGCCTGAAGTCTCAGTCAACTTAATGGCTGATGTCAAAGAACCAACTGCCAACGATAAAGTCCTAATTATTTCTCCACATCCTGATGATGAGACAATCGCTGCTGCCGGCTATATCCAGAGGACAGTAAAAAATAAGGCAAAAATTGAGATACTGCTAGTTACTGATGGGAATCGTCGTGGTTTTGGGGCGGAACGGCATAAAGAATTCCGTGATGCAACAGAAATTCTTGGTGTCGGAAGTGGCGATCTACAATATCTCGAGTTGCTAGAATTCTACCTTAGGGAACGAATCTCCGAGAAAGATTTGACTACAATGCTTAACCATGAGATGGATAATTTCCAGCCGACGATCATACTGTATCCTGACGAAAGTGATCAGAATCCAGATCATAAATATATCGGAGAGGTAATGCAGAAAATCCTGGCGAATAAGCAAAAAATTACTTCTTATAGTTATCTCGTCCACTACCGGCATTTCCCTCAACCAGTAGGCTTGCATATGGACAATAATTTGACTCCGCCGGTGAAATTGGCTGATTTTACTCACCACTGGCAAAGGTCTATGCTCACCTCTGATGAGGAGAACGCAAAATTAAATGCACTTTCGACTTACAAGACTCAGCTTCGAACACCATTGCTTCATGATCTTTTAGTTTCGATGGTAAGAAAAAACGAATTATTCTCAACTTCAAAATAATGATCCTTCTTCGCTAAAGCTTCGGAGGATTGCGTATAACTATTGGAAAATATAATGAGCACAAAAATCGCAGTTGCACTATCAGGCGGTGTTGACAGCTCTGTCACCGCCAAAATACTTAAGGATGAGAGGCAGGCGTTAGTTGGGCTCTTTTTGAAATTATGGTCCGATCCGATGTGTGGAGTGGAGCGCGACAATCGCTGTTGCAACTATCAGGCGCTGGAAGATGCCCGGATGGTGGCAGCCAAGCTTAATATCCCATTTTATGTCATTGACGCCAAAAAAGAATTTAAAAAAGAGGTTGTTGATTACTTTTTGCGGGAATATCAAAATTTGCGGACGCCGAACCCTTGCATCGTTTGTAACGAAAAGATAAAGTTTGATCTGCTTTTGAAAAAGGCGCTGGAAATCGGCTGCGAGAAATTGGCTACAGGACATTATGCGAGGATCAAAAGAAACTTCAATGCTCAAACTCCAATGCTCAATCAAACTCTAAACTCTAAATCTCAAAAGTTTGAAAATTTAAACATTAAAAAATTGAATGAAAATTGGAATTTGAAAATTGAGAATTATTTATTGAAGGGTATTGACGAATCCAAAGACCAATCCTATATGTTATATCGCTTGAATCAAGATCAACTATCAAAAGTGTTACTTCCGCTCGGTAATATGATAAAAAAAGAAGTTCGAGATTTAGCTACCAAATGGGATCTTCCTGTCAAGGAGAAGCCGGAGAGCCAAGAAATCTGTTTTTTTGCTGATAGAGATTATCGGATATTTTTAAAGCGATATTTGGATGAGAAATTTTTTGCCTCGGGAGATATTGTTGATAAAAATGGAAAAATTATTGGACATCACGATGGACTTTTAAACTATACGATAGGGCAAAGAAGACTTATAGACCAGCTGATCAGCCAGTCAGCCAGTCAGCAGTCAGCCGAGAAAAAGCCGTTATACGTTGTAGGATTTAATGTCAATAAGAATCAATTGATAGTTGGGAGCGATGCTGATGTGTACAAAAAAGAAATGATTGTTTCCAATTTGAACTGGATTGATCCGAAAGCTATAAGCCATAAGCTAAAAGCTAACAGCTTATCCGTTAAGATTCGCTATCATCATCCGGAAAATCCTTGTGCAATTGAAAAAAGCGGTGAGAAATTAATAGTGAAATTTAAAAAACCGCAGCGGGCGGTAACGCCAGGGCAATCTGCGGTATTCTACATTGGCGATGAAGTAATCGGTGGTGGAATAATCGAGAACTAGATTAAAATGGATTTTGAGACAAAAGTACAATTCTTGCACGGTGTTGGGCCGAAAATAGCACAGCGCCTTAAAAAACTTGGCGTGGAGACTGTCCACGATCTGCTTTTTTATTTTCCGCGCCGCTATGAAGATTATACGGTCGTTAGTAAAATCAATAAGCTTCCGAACACCATCGGCGAATATAAAACAATCAAAGTAAAAATCATCAACATCACTAATCGCCGGACGAGTCGTCGAAGATTTACCGTCACTGAAGCAGTTGTGGCTGATGAAACAGGGAGCATCAAAATTGTCTGGTTTAATCAACCGTATCTTACAAAAATGCTAAAACCCGGTTTCGAGCTGATATTGAATGGCAAAGTGACTTTTGATTCTTTTTCTAGACAATTACAGATGGAATCGCCAAATCGAGCGACAAAGCCAAAAATTGTGCCGATTTATCCTGAAACCGCCGGAATTCACAGCTACTACATTGCGAAGTTAGAATCTAGAATTGAGAATTTAGCGTCAAAAATACAGGAATACATCCCAGCAGAAATCATCAGAGAGAATAATTTGCTTAGTATTCAGGCGGCAATTTCGACAGTTCATCAGCCGGAAAATTCAGCATCTTTGGAAAAGGCCAAAGAGCGAATGGCTTTTGACGAATTATTCTTGTTTTCACTACAAAAACAGTTGACGAAGCGTGATATTCAAATTCACAAAGCGCCGGCGATGCAAATTGATGAAAAATTTCTGCAAAATTTTGTCAAAAAATTGCCATTTAAATTAACCGACGCGCAACGAAAATCAGCTTGGCAAATAATTCTTGACCTAAAGGGTCAAGAAAATTTAAAATTTAAAATTCAAAATTTAAAATTAAGGAATAGCTATGATAAGAATACAACCAAACCAATGAATCGGCTTTTGAACGGTGATGTCGGCAGTGGGAAAACAGTTGTGGCGGCAATAGCAGCGGCGGTTGTGGTCAAAAACGGCTTTCGCGTGGCGCTGATGGCGCCGACGGAGATTTTAGCCAATCAACATTTTTCAACGCTGTCAGAGATTTTAGAGCCAGATAAAATTTCCGTTGGATTAATAACTGGTCATAAAAAAGATCGTTGTGATGCTGATGTTGTAGTCGGAACGCACGCGTTAATTTCTGGCAAAACCAAAATCGATAATATCGCATTGGTGATAATTGACGAACAGCACCGGTTTGGGGTCTCGCAGCGAGCAAGACTGCTTACCCCTTACGAAAGTACGAATTTAGCGAAAGTACAAAATTACGAATCGAATGACAATGAAACAATGAAACAATCGAACAATGATTTTTTCCGGCCGCATTTTCTTTCAATGACGGCGACGCCGATTCCGCGGACGATGTCATTGGTAGTTTTTGCCGATTTGGATGTTTCGGTGATTGATGAGATGCCGGCCGGTCGGAAAAAAATTATCACCAAAGTGGTGGCAGCGGAAAATCGCCAGAAGTCCTACGATTTTATTCGCGGCGAGATTAAGAAAGGTCATCAGGCGTTTGTTATTTGCCCAATCATCGCCGAAGGCGATGAAATTCAAAATGCAAAAATTAAAGATCAAAATTATGGAATGGATCTATTTGAAGAAGATAGAAAGTCGGTAACCAAAGAATATGAAAAATTATCAAAAGAGATATTTCCCGATTTAAAGATCGCCAGGCTTCACGGCAAGATGCCCGCCACGCCCCGAAAGGGCGGGCGAGGTCTCGCCTCTGGCGGAAAATCGAAACAGGAAATTATGGAAGCATTTAGAAATGGTAAATATGATATTTTGGTCTCTACCTCGGTGGTCGAGGTTGGCGTTGATATTCCTAATGCAACAGTGATGATGATTGAAGATGCCGAGCGTTTTGGCTTGGCGCAACTTCATCAATTTCGCGGGCGGGTCGGACGGAGTCATAAACAATCATACTGCTTACTTTTTTCGTCATCCGGTTCGGAGAATGTTAAAAAGCGACTTTCCTATATGGAATCGGTTTCGTCAGGATTCAAATTAGCGGAAAAGGATTTGGAACTTCGCGGCCCGGGCCAGCTGTATGGCTATCAACAATCCGGCTTTTGGGAGTTTAAATTTGCTTCGATTTCTGATAGAATTATGATTGAAAAAGCAACTGAAGCGGCGAAGGAGATTGCCGATGGTGGCATCGAGAAATATCCGAAGTTGAAAGAGAAAGTTGGGGAGACGGCGAAACATCTTGAATAAAAACTACAGAATGACTAAACCCGAAATCCGAATGACGAAAAAATTATCAAATGCCCAAATGCCCAAACTGGTTTTTCTTCGTTATTATGGCTTTGCCATTTGTTAGTCATTCGACATTCTGACTTCGAGATTAATATTTTTCAAATGAAGCAACTGATTGAAAAATACAGCGTTTACATTGGCATCGGTCTGGTTGTGATTGCGCTGATCGGCGGAGTTCTGTTGATGATTAAAAAAGGGGCAGGCGCAAGTAGCAGCGATCAGACAAAAATTATTGAAGAAAATAATAAAAAGATTTCCGAACTGGAAACGAAAGTTGCCGGTTTACAGAAAGAAAATGAAGCGCTGAAAGCTGGTAGCCAGACGGAAGCCAAAAATGAATCATCGAACCAACAATCCGGCAAAATCAACATCAACACCGCCACGGCGGCGCAGTTGGATTCGCTGCCGGGGATCGGGCCGGTTTATGCCGGGCGGATAGTCGAATATCGCGACAGCCACGGCGGCTTCAAATCAATCAACGAAATCGAAAATGTAAAAGGAATAGGCCCAAAAACATTTGAAAAGTTTAGGGATAAAATAACAATATAATGCTGAATAATGCCGGGGTGGCGAAATTGGTAGACGCATCAGCTTTAGGAGCTGACGGTCGAAAGACTGTGAAGGTTCGAGTCCTTTCCCCGGCACCAGTAAGGAAAAGTCAAATTTCGTTGGTTCGCCTCGCTTCGCTCGGCGACCAAATTGTAGGGAATTTTGGGCGAAAAAATCAATCGGCGGTTTTGTAAAATGTGGTTCGAGCCGATATTTTTAAAAAATATTGTCATTTCTTTTTTGTTTTCCGTTTCCACTAATTTTGCGGCTTGATTAAGCGATAAAACGAATTTACGAGCCAGTTCGAGCCAAGACAACCCTTTTTGTTCAAAGTCAGTGATTTTCTCTTGCAAACTAACTTTTTGTAATAATAATTCTTGCTTTTTGGCGGCGTACTCCTCTGCGGATAAAGCGTCGTTCAAAAACATATCAAGCAGTTTTCCTAATTTTATTTCTACCTGTTTTAACTGCTCTTTCAAACCTTCCGCTTTTGATTGAGCTTGTTGTTTTACCTGCTCTTGTTCGCTATCCAACGCCGCCAAAACTTTTTCTGTGTCTTGGCTCGGCAAAGAAACTTTTTGAAGAAAAGATTTAATCTGTTCGGTCAATTGTTCTTCTCGCAAATAATGTTTTTCTTGGCAAACTCCTTTTTTCTTGGTGCAACGATAGTAATTATGTCCCTTTTGTTGTTCGGCAGTAATACTCGCCCCACAGGAAGCGCATTTTAACAAGCCAAGAAAAGCAAAGTTATGTTTTCTGACCTCTTGCACTTTTCCTCGCTTACTCATCACTTCTTGGCATTTATCAAAAAGTTTCTTTGAAATTAACGGCTCGTGTCG
>CAZHFJ010000028.1:0-8723 GCA_964531145.1 uncultured Candidatus Saccharibacteria bacterium
CGACCAAAAAAACTCCATAAATATTTATGGAGTTTTTTTGGCAGCCCCGGCGGGAATCGAACCCGCGATCTCCTGGATGAAAACCAGGTATCCTAACCGCTAGACGACAGGGCCAAAAAAAATTTCTAATTAAGTCGTGGTGGGTGCGGAGCGACTCGAACGCTCAACCAATGGCTTAAGAGACCACTGCTCTACCATTGAGCTACGCACCCAAATATTAAGAAGTAGCCCGGAACCAATCCGCCTGCGGCGGACTGCTCTACCATTGAGCTAGCGACCCTTACAATCTGGTACCCCAGGCAGGAATCGAACCTGCAACCTTCACCTTAGAAGGGTGCCGCTCTATCCATTGAGCTACTGGGGCTGGCGCCCTCGACAGGAGTCGAACCCGTAACCTCCTGATCCGAAGTCAGGCGCTCTATCCATTGAGCTACGAGGGCTTTTCGCTTTATTCAGAGTAAACCCCTTAGTTTCATTCAGAGTAAACTGGGGCGACTAAGCGGAATCGAACCGCTGATTGCAGTGCCACAAACTGCCGTGATAACCGTTTCACCATAGTCGCCATGTTTACAATGAACCAGTTGAATTGGAGCGGGATACCGGATTTGAACCGGCCTCACCACCTTGGAAGGGTGGCATACTACCACTGTACTAATCCCGCAAGCACCATAAAATTATAGCCTAAATCAGGCCATTTTTCAAGACCCACTATTATTATAACTTATCTTTCTTGCTATAATCAATTTATGACTGGGAAAGTTTCAATAGTATAAGACAATTACGCAACAAGAAAGGTTCTATGGTGTATAAGAAAAAGAGCTAACCGCGGGTTAAAAGATTTGAAAAATATCTGCTATAATATAATAGAAAATAAATTGAAGAAACTACACTGAATCAATAACATTGACTAGAACACTGTCTAAACCGTGTTATCAACAGTGTAAAAGACCAGTGTAGTTACTACACTTTTAATATTAAATCGGAGAGGAGAATGAGAACTAGATTTTGGTTGGCAGTAGCTGGAATAGTTTTACTGCTTACTTTTTTGTTGGGGTCAGTGGCTAGAGCTGAGACCCAAGCCGGTTCAACTGGCGGAAAACTAGCGGTCACTCCCGTTGGCTATGATGATATGGGCTCAGTGCTCAAAAAACTTGGGATCACACCGGATGAGATAACTTATGAACAGGCTGCGAGTCTGGCGGAACTGGAGAAGTATGATGCTTTCTATATAAACTGCGCCGGAGAAGCTGAAGGCGCCAGCGATGAGGTGGTTTCAGCAATTAAAGAGTACGTCAAAAATGGCGGGGTTGTTTATGCCTCGGATTTCGCCGGTGGTATTATCAGCAAAGCCTTTCCCGGCAAAATAAATTTTTACAAGGGCTATGATACGGGCACTGGCAATGATATTTCCTCTGCCCATGTTGGTGCTACTGGCGACGTTACAGCTAAAGTAGTTGACAGCGGGCTGGCGTCAGTTCTGGGGAAAACTTCGGTGACAATTAACTATGATCTGCCAGCCTGGGTTGTAGTTGACTCTGCCGGCGCCGGAACGAGGGTCCTGATGACCGGAGATGTACCGATAACTTCTTATGATTTATCAAGCGCTGAAAGTGCAAAAACACTTAAGGATAGGCCAATGGTCCTGTCTTTTTCCGAAGGTAAGGGCGAAGTGCTTTACACTACTTTTCATAATGAAGCACAATTGACGAAAGATGTAGAGGCAATTGTTAGCTGGTTTGGCGTAAGAACTAAAGCTGGCAAACTCCTGACAGCGACTAGAAATCTTGTAGTTGAAGGTGATAATATCGCTCTTCAGGAAATCGTTGACAGTATCAACAAAGGTGACACAAAGACCTATTATTTTAATGCTACAGGGAAGGAAGATTTCAAAATTACTCTAAATTTTGGCGGTAGCACTTTAGCTCTCAGTATTACTGATCCAGATGGCAAAAAAGTTGCCTCGCAAGATGTTTCAAAGCCGCCATTTACAACTTCCGTTCCGGCGAAAGAAGGTAAATTCAAAATTGAACTCGAAGGCAAAGATGTCCCGGAGCAAAATTATTCATTTGTTATTCTGGCTTCCGGGCCGCGCGATGCTGCAGCTGACGAAATAATCGTCGGTCAAGCGACAACTTCAAGTGGGGGAGCGGAAACTGCGACTTCGCTCTGGCAAAGAATTCTTCATGGGGCTTATTGGGCGATCGGAATCGGAGCAGTAGTTGTTGTTTTGATAATAATATTGATTATTGTCTTGATTGCTCGAGGCTCACGGAAGAAAAAGGCAGCAGCACCGGCGGCGGAAGTAAAAACTGCACCGGCGGCGCCTGAAGCGAAAACCGAGGAGAAAAAAGAGTAGAAGTCAAACAATTAAAAAAGAAACCGACTTAGTCGGTTTCTTTTGTTGACGAGAAATAAAAAATCAGATATTATAAGTTAGAGGGAATTATTAATTTAGAAATCAATTCCGGCGAGGAATTATATGAAAGGCAAGGTATCCAGTGAATATAGCACTAATAGGTATTGCCGCCTTTGTATTGGGTGGCGGGGTTGGATTTTTAATCCTGCGATTCTTATCCGGTAGGCAGATTGACAGTGCAAGATCTAAAGCGGATAAGATTGTTTCTGACGCCAAATCCGAAAGCAAAGAAATTTTGATTGCCGCTAAAGATGAGGCCCTAAAGGCGAAAGAGGAAATCAAGAGGGAGTTAGGCCCTAAAGAAAAGGAGATTGCTGAGCTTGAACGGTCTTTGCGAGGACGCGAGATGAGTCTTGATCGGAAATTTGATCAGCTAGAAACCGAACGAAAAAATCTCCTGGGCAAAGAAAGTGAAGTTGAAAATCTGAAACAAACCCTAAGAGGTCTTCGGGCCAAGCAGGAACAAAGTTTAGAGCGTATTGCCAAGATGAACAAAGAAGAAGCCAAAGAAGTTCTTCTCTCTTTGGTTGAAAAAGAAGGCAAGGAAGAATTAGTAAAAAAAATTAAGGAGATAAATACTTATGTTAAGGAAGAAGCAGACAGCAAAGCTCGTGAAGTAATCGCAGCTGCAATACAAAGATTAGCCCCGGAATTTGCGGCAGAGACTGCTATCTCCTCGGTTTCGATCCCCTCTGACGAAATGAAAGGTAGGATTATCGGTCGCGAGGGACGCAACATCCAGACATTTGAAAAAGTTACCGGGGTAGATCTGATTATTGATGATACGCCAGAGGTTGTTGTTCTCTCATCTTTTGATCCACTTCGCAGGCAGTTGGCAAAGGTTGCTCTTGAGAAGTTAGTCGTTGATGGTCGGATTAATCCAACAAGAATTGAGGAAGTTTACGACAAGGCCAAAAAAGAAGTAGCTGAAGATGTTAAAAGATCCGGCGAGGAGGCAGCTTATGAAGTTGGAGTTGCCGGACTTGGACCGGAAATTATCAAAGTCTTGGGTCGGCTTAAATACCGAACTTCTTATGGGCAGAATCAGCTGAAACACTCGGTTGAAGTTGCTCTGATTGCTGGGCTTTTGGCCGAAGAACTCGGCGCCCAAGTTAGTATTGCCAAAACTGCTGGTCTTTTGCACGATTTAGGTAAAGCAGTTGATCAGGATGTCCCAGGGAATCACGCGATTATTTCTGCTGACATTGCCAGAAAATATAAAGTTGATCCAAAAATTATACACGCAATCGAAGCTCACCATGAAGATGTTGAGATTAAAACCGTCGAAGCAGCAATTGTCCAAGCGGCTGATGCGATTTCTTCTGCTCGTCCTGGCGCCAGACGTGAATCATTAGAAACTTACATCAAGCGTCTAAAGGATCTAGAAAATATTGCCAATGTATTTCCCGGAGTCGAAAAATCATTCGCTATCCAAGCTGGCCGCGAGGTTCGAGTGATCGTTATACCAGAAGAAATTGATGATCTGTCAGCCGAGAAACTCTCCAAAGAGATTGCGAAAAAAATTGAAGCTGAAATGCAATATCCAGGTCAAATCAAAGTTAATGTTATCCGAGAAATTCGAGCTATTGAATACGCGAAATAAAATAAATTCTAAGCACTAAATCCTAAATTCTAAACAAATCCAAATGACCAAATTTCCAAATATTTTAAACATTGAAACATTTGAATTTCGAAAATTGTTTAGGATTTAGATATTAGAAATTAGAGTTTGAAATTTTTATGAAGCGAAGCACAATAAAAATTTTATTCATCGGGGACATTGTCGGCCGTCCTGGCAGAAATGCAATAAAAGACTTTTTGCCAGAACTAATTGCAAGAGCGGGCATTGATTTTGTGATTGCTAATGGCGAAAATCTGGCTGCTGGCAACGGCATGACCTATGAGACCTACAAAGAAATGATTGAGGTCGGCATTGATTATTTTACTTCAGGTAACCATATTTGGAAAAATAAAGATATTATTCCCCACCTCGATGACTCAGCTTTGAAAGTTTTACGGCCACTGAATTATCCAAAAGGAGTGCCAGGCCGGGGAAGCGCAATTCTTGAGAAGGGCAAAAAGAAATTTCTCCTAGCCAATCTTTTAGGCCGAGTTTTTATTGAAGAAGACCTAGATGATCCATTTCGCCTGGCCCAGGATTTTGCAGCCAAAAATGATCTACCGATTCTTATTGACTTTCACGCCGAGGCCACCAGTGAAAAAATCGCTTTCGGGAGATTCCTGGATGGTAAAGTCGCTGCGATTGTCGGAACGCATACTCATGTCCAAACCTCGGATGAAACAATTTTCCCCCGTGGCACTGGCTTTATAACTGATGTCGGGATGACTGGTCCAATTGACTCTGTCCTTGGCGTGGAAAAAGAGATCATTATTGAGAAGTTCTTGACACAACTGCCGGTATCACATAAAGTAGCAAGTGGAGAGGTAAAATTTTGTGGGGTAATTATTGAGATAGACCCAGAGAAGAAAATTACTACTCGCATTGAACGAATTAATAAGAATTTAAATCTAGCAGAATAAGGAGGAGGTGAAAGGAGAGTATGAATAAAAGCGTGCTGATTGAATCAGTAGCGAAAAAGACTGGACTCTCGCGCAGAGAGGCGACGGTGGGCATCGATACTGCTCTTAGCCTAATCTCTAAAGAGCTCAAAAGGGGCGGGAAAGTCACCTTAACCGGATTTGGTACCTTTGATGTTGGAAAGCGCCGGGCTCGTGTCGGAGTTAATCCTCGCACTGGAGCCAAAATCAAAATTGCGGCAACCAAAATGCCGCGTTTTCGCCCAAGTCGTTCTCTGAAAAAGGATGTAAGGAAATAACGCACACGGATTTTCCACACGGATTAGCACAGACAGCATCCGAAAATTTAGAAAAAATAAAAATCATAACTCAAAAGTCAAAACTAAAATAAAAGTTCTATATAACATAAAAGTCCGTCACAGGCGGATTTTTATGTTGAAAAATATTTATGATCAGTCATAAAAATTATTTGCCGTTCAAGAAAATTAAAATCCCTGAGCGAAATAATATCACCACAGGGATTGGTGCTAGGGGCCGGTGCATTTTGTGGCCGATGATTTACTTGAGGAACCAGATGGCAACGGCCGCTAAGCCAATGCCGATGATCCTCTGTGGTGTAACGTCTTCCTTAAAGAGGAGGAATGCGCCAATCGAGGTGAAAATGGGAACCATGACGAAAACCAATGGAACTATTCGGGAGATGTCCCACAGCCCTTGGCCTGACCCGGCGATCAGGCGATAGAAAGCTAGAAGCCCGATACCATTGACAACGCCGGCGATCAGGCCGATGGCGATGCCTCTTGGGTCGGTTAGCGCGAAGTTATGGAGGAAGATGATCGGTAGCACGACCAGAAACGAACCGCCAGCCACCAATGTTGCCATCATCCATGGATTGACGGCAGAGTACCGCCCGATCAGGGGTGCGGCGGCCCAGAAAACCGCCGATACAAGACACAACAAGGTTGCGCTGTCCACAATAACTTTCCTTTCTGTCGGACAGAAGTTTCCCGTTACAGAGAATAATATAACCATTTAAAAATCAAAAAGCAACAAAAACAGCATCTCTGCTGCAACAATTTGTTTCCTTTCCTCACTTCGGCATCCACACTTCCGAAGTGCGGAAGGGGAAGTGAGGAATAATTGTGATGTGTTGGTGCCGACGGGAGGAATCGAACCCCCAACCTCTTCCTTAGGATGGAATCGCTCTATCCATTGAGCTATCAGGGCAAACGATGGGCAGGTCTATCTAGGCCAAAGGCTGATCCGCCTCTGGCGGAAAAACTAAAATAAAAGTTCTATATAACAAAAATCCCCCGGTTTACATTAAGCGAAACGAAATGGGGATTTTTGTTTTGAAATAAAAGTGCGCCAAGATAGCTATCTCGGCGCATGACATATCAAGGAAGGCGGGTCAAGCTCACTAGAAGACAAACTCGAGCTTCTTCTCTTTACTGCTTTCCACGATCACGGCTTGCTCCTGCAAACCACCGAACTGGGGTTGGACCTTGATGCGGTAATTCCCGGGCTTCAGATCAAAGGTGTGCGGAGTGACCTCGCCTGTAAGCCTGCCTTCAATGTAGATCTTGGCTCCCGGAGGATTTGATGTCACGGTCAGCTTACCTGGTTGGTCCCCTGGCTTCTGGAGCTTCACCCACATGAGTCTTGCTCGCCCCGAGTCCATCGACGAATCGCGCGACTCGCCGATACTGTACGTGCAGCGAATTGACGGTATGAGATTATCTGACAGTTCCAGTACGTGAACCTTGACGTCGCGACCACGACTATCGGGCCAGATGAGCTTGGAGCCGTCGGGAGACCAGGAAGGCCAGACAGCCCTACCGCTGTGATCGTTGTACCTCCAGTGTCCCCATTTCGAGCCATCCCTCGAGATTATGTACAGATCCCCAGCTATGATTACCGCAACACAACTGCCATCAGGCCTCCAACGTATCGGGGGAGACAACTTACAGCGGCCATTCTGATCCACGGTCTCTATACTCTTCGTGATAACCCGGACGTTCGCCATGCTTGGGTAGTCAGCCACGCAGAGGTCTTTGCCCCATCTGTAGACGATTGTGTCTCCTTGTGGCGACACTGAGGGCCAGAAGTACTGCAGAGTGCCAAACTCCCTCGGCAGGGCCCAATTGGTCCCGCTCCTCCCTCGGCACTCCGAAGACAATACGTTTAGAACATCTTGCTTAAGGTCGTAACTGGCTATCACGCTTCCGTAATGTCCACCGAACTGGAAGATTAGGAGTTCTAGGACGATGACGTTGGGGTTTGAGGTCCAGTCAACCCAACGGGCGCCCACTCTATACCCGTCGCGCTCGATCTCGCCGTAGCTCAGTTCTGAGTTGGCCCCAAAGAGCTTCTCGGGGAGTGAGATGTTTTTCACCACAATTCCTTGAGCAGTAAGGATGTCTACGGTCTTGGCTGGCATGATGTCGGTGTTGTAGGCTACATTGGCTATATAGATAGCGTCGGGTGAAACCGCTATAGATCCCTCGGACCAAGCGCGCTCAAACAGTAGATCCCATTGGACATTGGTCGGGGATGCGAAGCTGCTCGGTGATGTTCCCTTGTAGACCTGTCTGCCATCCAGGGTTAACAGACATTCCTCCATGTCTTGCGGTTGAATGCTGATGGTGGGAAGAGATGGGGCGGGTGACCCAGCAGGACGGAACTTTTGAACACGGCATCCCATATCCGCCACATAGACGTTACCCATCGGGTCAACAGCCACATCAATAGGAGTCTTGAATTGTCCATCCCCGCTACCAGTTGATCCGAACTTGGTGACAAACCGTCCTTCGCTCGTGAACTTCTGTACCCGGCCATTACCTGTGTCAGCCACGTAGATATTGCCTACCGCATCGATCCCTATCCCTGTGGGTGACAGGAACTCTCCGTCTTCAGTACCACGACTCCCTATACTGGCGACGAAAGCTCCATCGGAGGTGAACTTTTGGACACGATGGTTGCCCGCATCGCAGACGTAAACATTTCCGAGAGTGTCCACAGCTAGATCATTGAGGTCTCTGTTGAAATCGCCACTGAATTGTCCGTTCTGGTTCCCGGGTTTGCCCCATTGTTTCAGGATGTTCCCCCTGCTGTTCAGTTTGATGACTTCACACTGCCGGTGAACATAGATATCCCCACTCCGGTCCACAGCAATGCCTCCGTATAAACCAGACCACTGCGCTAGTAACTTCCCAGCGCTGCTCAGTTTCTGGACGCGGTTTTCCCATGGGTCGCCTACATAGATATTGCCATCCTTGTCCACGGCCAAACCATCAATCTGCCCGAACAGCATGGGAGCTTCCTTCTCTCCCCCGATGACCTGCAGCAACTTCCCTTCGGCGGTGAATTTGCAGATGCGATGGCCTTCATCCTCAGCGGTGTAAATCAGACCAGCGGCATCCGTGGTTATGCAGATCAGATCCGTGAACTGTCCTGGTCCGAAACCCGCTGTCCCCCACTTTGAGGTGAACTGATAGTTTTGGGCCACTAGTGGGTCTCCTTCAGAGGCACTAACAACATGGGACGATGTCGTCACCAGGATGATGGTGACGATCACCACCAGCAACTCAATGAGTGTGAAACTGCGTTTCATCGTACATTCCTCCTTAGGGAATGTTTGATTGCCGATCATTACACGATCGGTTACGGCTCCGAGGTGCTACCTGTGTTGTATCAAATCGTCAGAAAATGTCAAGAATTTTCTGCTAACTTTTTGTCAGGCAAAGATATTTAAAAAACAGCATTTCTG
>CAZHFJ010000029.1:0-8090 GCA_964531145.1 uncultured Candidatus Saccharibacteria bacterium
GCGGCGGCGGTGTCAAGTGATGCTTGGGAACTTTGTGACCGATTGTTCACTCGATCAATTGCTTGCTTTAGGAGATTATCAACCTCGACTGGATATCTGCCCTTGTTCCAAGTAGTGGCGGTTTTGAGTATTTCGCTTGTTGGAGCGCTGTTGCTTTGGCGGGATTTTAGGACTGGATCAGCGCTATCCTGTTTTTTAGCAGGTAGCTCTTTGGACGCTGAACGATATGTGCTCGCACTATCAATCGAGAGATAAGTGATAAAATCCCAAGCAGTTTTAGACATTGGGGAGATTTCCGGCACGGCATAAGTCGTATAGTGAGCGTAGTCAATAATCGGGTTTAACTCCCCGATTTGTGGCACCAGCGCTCTTTGAAACTTGAAGTTCGGATAGATTTGTTGTAGGTAGCCAGCCAAAGTGGAATAGGAGAAAATCATCGCCACTTTCCCTTGAACAAAAGCCTCGACATCATTTGGCATACCGGTACCCCAAGTGTAATTTGATTGTGACGCATCAGCGAAACTATTGTAAAAGTCAAGTGAATTTTTTCCCGGAAAAACATCTTGGCCAGATGAGTTTTTTGTTGGTAAGTTGAGGGTCGCCTGTGAAAGATCATCTGAGAGCATTTTTGTCTGATTCTGGAGCATTAAAAGTGAGAGCAAGTCTGCGGAGTAAGTAACATTATTGCTGGTTCCAATAGCAGCGCCGCTTATAGAGATAAACGAGCCGTTTTTTGTTGTCAGATAGGGAATAATTTTATTAAATTCATCCCAGGTGACCGGGAAATTAGAAAAGATTTTGTTAATTTTTGATCTGGCAGCATCGTTTCCTTTTAACAATTTGCTAGCGTTGCTCTTAGCTTGGTCAAAAATTGTTGGATTATAATAAATTTGCAGCGCGTCAACTGTTGGCGATAGACCGTAGATTTGATTGTCGAAGACGTTATCTTTAATTATCGGGTCAACAAAATAATCTTTAGCCACAATTTTCTTGTTTTTCAACAGCTCCTCTGGCATTGGGGCGAGTTTTTCTTTGTGGCGATAGACCCAATCAGAAGGAATTGCCCAAACATCTGGCCCCTGACCAGAGAGCATTGAATTGAGAGCATCGTTTTCATAGTTACTATCTAGGTTCTTCTTGTAGTATTTGACCTTCAGGCCTTTATTTTTCCGCTTAAAATCCTTGATTATTGGCTTAAAAACATCTTCATCATAAAATCCCCAGATTACCAGTGTGTTCGGTTTTGTCGTTGATTGCGTACCACAGCCAGTTAATGATAGAGCAAAAACAACGGCTAGAAGTGTGGTGCCGATGATTTTGATTATACGTCTATATTTATCCGACATATGCCCTCCAGTTTCATCAGAATGAATTATGAATCAGGAATTATGAATTATGGTTCGGACACCATGATTCAAAATTCACAATTCACAATTCTTTGGAAATTTCCTTAAGGAAATTTCCAAACTCCTCGCCGATATCTTCTCGTCTCAAGGCATGGTCGACATTGGTTTTTAAGAACTCCAGCACATTACCGCAATCGTAATATTTTCCTTCCTTGATCTCACAAGCGTAAATCGGCCCTCTGGTTTTCAGTTGATTTATGCCATCCACCAACCAGATTTCTTCGCCTTTACCAGGCGGCTGGTTTCTTAAGGCCTCGAAAATATCTGGTGTTAAGATATAAGCGCCGTGCGTAGCCATATTTGAAGGTGCTTTGTCTGGGTCAGGTTTCTCAACGATTTCATTAATTTTAAAGATATTATCACGGACCGGGGTCAAATCAGCTATGCCATATCTCGATAAGTCGGCTTTTTTTGAGATTCTAATGCCAGAAATCACTGGTCGGCTAAACTCTTCAAATACTTTGATCATCTGTCGCAGCCGCGGCGGATTGCCAGTAATAAATTCATCGCCCCAAAGAACCGCAAAGGGCTCGTCGCCAATCACTTCCTGAGCGTTGAGTACTGGTGTACCATTGCCGTAAGCACCCTTCTGACGAATGTAGATGAAATTAGCCATTCTGGCAATCTTGCGAATCTGCTCAAGCTCAGTGGTTTTCCCGACCTTTTCAAGGTAATTTTCTAGCTCTAGGCTATGGTCGAAGTGATCCTCAATTGAGCGTTTGTTGGCGCCGGTAACAATAATAATATCTTCAATTCCGGAATTTACTGCCTCCTCAACAACGTACTGAATGATCGGTTTATCAACTACTGGTAACATTTCTTTTGGTGTTGATTTTGTTACCGGCAAAAAACGGGTGCCATAGCCCGCAGCCGGAATCACTGCTTTGCGAATTTTTTTCACTCAGCTGCTCCAATCTAGTTTAGGCACTATCCCAACTCGATCTTCAGTGATTTACTTTTTGAACTGGAACTCTTTGGTATAGTAATAGATAGAAGCCCATTTTTCAATATTGCCTTGGCTTTTTCCGAACTGACCTCGACTGGCGTGACAAAAGTTCGCGAAAACGAACCCCAATAACATTCTTGAACGAAATGTTGTTCATCAGAAGCCTTATGGCCACTCTTGCGCTCGCCACGAATTGTTACCACTTCATCGGTGATTGAAACATCAATATCAGCTGGCGCAGTGCCAGCAATCGGGGCAAGAATATAAATATTCTCGTCGTCCTGGTAAACATCAATTGCCAGTTGCCCCTCGGTTTCTTCCTCTGAAAGTTCGATGTTTTCTTCAGCGATTGTCCCCTCCTTAACTACACTAATTTTAACACAGATGGACAGAGATAAAACCCAAATCCATCAGTTAATTTCATTATAGCGATAACAGAAAATGTCGTCAACTAAATAAAATAATTCCGGCTTGCGGTTAAGCAAAGCCGGAGGTTCGGAAACCTAGCTAGTGCTGAAGAACAGCCTCATGACGAACGGCACCCAAATCAAGCTCGCGGGCGGTACCAGTGCAACTGCTAGCACTACCAGCCACGGCGCCCACTTTCGATGCCTGTTGCGAAATGCGTATAGAAGCGTATATCCGCTTATCAGCGCTAGGACGACAATGGTGCTGACGAAAATGAGCAGTTGCATGCTACACCCTCCTTTCCCGAACTCTCTGAAATTTACAGAGAGCTTGGGTGACGGTAGCTGTTGTCAATAGACCTTTGTCCTCGGGGACATGGCGATCCTGTTCTGACGGTAACAGGACATTCGGCCTCGGAACTCTGAGGATCGGCGGAGCCCTCCATGATCCGTCATCACACTGGCACTCAAGCAGACAGCTTACCAGTTCTTCTGCTTGACGATCAGCGCCTTGCATTCTTAGCAGCGTCATCAACCCGAGCGCACCGGAGAATGGACACTCCTGCCCATAACGATTGTTAAACCTTGCGGGAATCTCCTCTAGTATCCTCTGGATTTGCGCGCGCAGATCTGCAGTGTGCTCCGGCCACTCAGAGCAGAGCTCTGAAAGATGGTACAGGAGATACAGATCAGTGGACCACCAATAGGCGTTGGCAACGCCAGTCTCCAAGTTGTCAAGAAGAAACTGGTAAGCCCTCCTGCAGGGAGTCACGAGCTCTTCGCTCATATATCCCTCCATGATTATCCGACCTAGGGTCCTCAGCACCAAGGCAGTCACATCCATTTGCGGAGAAGTCCAGCCGATGGCATCGGCTGGACTTATGCCCGGATAGATCCACCTGACTTCCTCATGGGTATAGGTCGAGAAGCCACCATTTTCACCCTGATGGCTAAGCAGATAGCATGCCGCTACCGGGACAAGGGATTGCCTCTGCAAACCCGTTGCCTCGAATACAGCCAGGGTACTATTAGCTGTACTGTCAGCATCTGGGGGCGCGTTTTCGCTGAAAGATACCACTCCTGGTAGCGGCAGAGATTGGAAATGCCCCGCCGCAATCACCGACTGCCCAAGCGAGGGCATGCATCTCGCAATGTATGCCCCGGCCCAATGGAGCGCATCGCTTGGTCCATGGCGCAACTGGTTGAACTCCCTCCAATCCTGTGTATTAAGATACGAATATCCACAACGTATCGCCTCATTAGCTCTGGAGATATCCAATGCACCCACACTCCTTTTCTGAATGCTGAACTGATAATACTACCACAAGAACTAACTAATATCCATACTACTGGACAAAAAGCAAAATAATGTGATATAATGTATATAAAATAATGTGACGAAGGAGTTGGACAAATGTCGCAAATTAACCAATTAGAGCAACTCGGGCTAAATGAAAACGAGGCCAAAACTTATCTTGCGCTTTTGAAATTGGGACAGACTAATATATCGCGGTTAAGTTCAGAGTTGTCAGTGCCGAGAACAACTTTGTATTATTCAATAGCCGGGCTAAAGGAAAAAGGTTTTGCCTTTGAGCGAGTATCAGCGAAAAAGCGTTTGTTTTCTCCACGATCGCCGGAGTTTCTGGCTAAAAAAGCAGAAAATCAATTGGAAAATGCCAAAGAAATTAATCATAGAGTTAATGATTTAATTCCATCGCTAAAAAAGCTGGCGTCGAATCCGGTTTCCTATTCGCAGGTGACATATTTTGAAGGCAAAGAGAGCGTTTGGCAGGTTTTCGAGATAATTTTGAGATCTAATAAAGATTCGTATTGGTTTGGTTTTGGCGAAGCATTTTTGAAAAATTATGATTTCGATTCTTTTGTTACAAACTTTAGTAAAAAGCGTCGGCAGTTCGGACGGACGAAATCTTACAATATCATTCCTCCTTTTGAAGGCGCGCGAAAAATCGAGCGTCGCGGAGAAACGGATTTTCAGGAGTTTCGTTTCTTAAAGAGCGATCAGGATTTCAATGCCGGCATCTGCATTTTTGCTGACAAAATCGCGATCTTTTCATGCGATAAAAATCTATCGGCGACACTTATCCAGGGCATCGCCATCGCTGAAATCGCCAACACTATGTTTATGATGATATGGGAAACTTTAAGCTAAAAATGTTTGCGAAAAATATCTTCAATTTTGTTCTCGACTTGATTTTTCCCAAAAGTTGCATTGGGTGTGGAGAATTTGGGCAACTTCTTTGTAGCAATTGTCGGAAGAAAATAAAATTGATAAAAACTTTTGTCTGCCCAAAATGTGGCAAAATTACCAAGAATGGCCAATATTGTTGCAGTTGTCGAGGCCGAAGTGTTTTGACAGGTATGTTAATTGCCGCCGATTATAGTAGCGGGCCGACAAAGGAGTTGATTCACAATTTTAAATACTCCGGTATCAGAGAAGTTGGGCCAGTTTTGGCCGGGGTGCTAATTCAGCGCTTACAGGCGGGAAAAATTCGCGGGGAAAAAGTTTTGGTCCCTGTGCCGCTACATTCTCGTCGTCAGCGGCAGCGTGGATTTAATCAGGCGGAGATTTTAGCCAGATATGTTAGTCGGAGATTAAATATTCCTGGCGGCATAGCCCTAAAGAGAAAGCTGAACACAAAATCGCAAGTTGAACTCTCTGGCAGAGAACGGAGGAAAAATCTTGCCGGCGCATTTGTTTGCGGGGATCAAGAACTGGTCAAGGGCAAGACAGTGATTTTAGTTGATGATGTCTCGACCACCGGCGCAACGCTTGAGGAGTGCGCAAAAGTCCTACGCGCCGCCGCCGCCCGTCAGGTTTGGGGATTGGTGGTGGCGAGAGGATAAAGATTGCTAATTGGCTTCAAAAATGCTAAGATCGGATAGAATTTATGGAAGGTTGCCCGAGTGGCTTAAGGGAACGGTTTGCTAAACCGTCGGTGGTCTAAAAGCCGCCTCGTGGGTTCGAATCCCACACCTTCCGCCACCCCACGTTGCCCAACTTGTTGGGCTATGCGGGGTGGTGGCGAGATTCGAATAGGGAAGGGGTCGGGAAACGGGAGTTTACTGTGGAGGAAAATACTAAAAACCGTGGGTTTTTAGAAGCCCGAAAGGGCGCTCGAGATCTCGCCCTTTCCGCCAGGGAAGCGTGCCGGAGTGGTTTATCGGGCTTGTCTTGAAAACAAGTGTGGTCGCAAGACCACCAGAGGTTCGAATCCTCTCGCTTCCGCCATTAAACTGAAACATTGATGAAGATATTGATTTTATGGGTTTAGGAGACCCATTTTTTAGTACCTAATAACCGCTTATTGCAAAGAAAAAATTGTTTTGTTACGACCGGGTAGCCGAAAGGTGTATCACCACAACGCTCGAAAGGAGCGACAGGTATGACAGTCATGACAGCCAACAAGACCTGGCAAGAAACCCTGCCGCTTCTTGAGAAGCGAGTCGGGCAGGCTACATGCGGTGCCGTTCTGAAGCAGATCGTACCTCTGGGGTTCGATGGAGGCATCTTTTCCTGCAGCGTCTTGAATGGCACTGCCCTACGGGTGGCAGAGCGCCATTTGAGAACTGTTGAGAAGTGTCTCAGTGAGGTATTAGGGGAGCCAGTTGAACTGCAGCTCGAACTCTGCGAAACAGCCAAGCCTGCTCTGCCAACTGCGCCGCTTCGGCCTAATCGCACTACCGGGTGCAATGAAGCCACGCGTAATGATGGGGGCATGCCGCTTGACCCGCGCTATACCCTCGAGAGTTTCGTGGTTGCGGACTGCAACCGCTTCGCCCATGCAGCAGCCCAGCAGGTATGTTGCAGCCCCGGCCGCGCCTACAACCCGTTCTTTATCCACAGCAAGGTGGGTTTGGGGAAGACTCATCTGATGCAAGCCATCGGGCATGCTGTGTTGGAGCAACATCAGCATATGCGGGTGGTCTACATCTCCGCCCAAGGCTTCGTCAGTCAGTTCATCACAGCTATTCGCGACAAGCAAACTGGCGAATTCCAGCAGAGCTATCGCCGCGCAGATGTTTGGCTGGTAGACAACATCCAGTTCATCGCGGGGAAACTGGCCTCAGAGGCGGAGTTTTTCTACGTTTTCAACGAGCTGTGCATGGGCGGGAGGCAGGTGGTCATCGCTTCTGATGTCCCCCACGTCAGCTACAAGTCATGAATGCCCGTCTTTGCAGCCGGCTGAAATGGGCGTTCTGGCGGAGCTGCGCTGCCCTGATGTTGAGATGCGCATCGCCATCCTCGAGATGAAAGCGGCGGCCGAGCAGGCCGACATTCCGCGCGACGTTCTCGAGTTCTTGGCCACGAGAATCGAGTCGAACATCCGGGTGCTAGAGGGTGCCCTCTTCAAGATCTGCGCCTACTTCGGAGGGCGCGATCACTCCACCATCCTCTACGGCTACAATAAAGTAGCCGAGCTGGTCGCCGAGGACCAGGAAGTCCTCTGGCTGATGAACGACATGAAGACCGCCCTGCGCGATCCGTGAATCGCGTAGGCTCGAATCCGCGCCCCCGCCAGGGGCGGGGGCGCTTTTCTTTTTTATCGTCGGGTTCTGGACGAATCAGAAGAAAATTGCTATTCTTTGTTTAAGCTGACAATAATGTTGGTATCTGTTGTGTTAAAAAATAAGTTAGGCCCTCCTTCGCTCAGGTTCGTCTCGTGGTCTACGTCCACGCAGCCGAATCTTCGCTACGGCGGGCACGACAAACTATTAGATTTTTAAATGTGTCGTGGAGGGGAATATGGCTAGAGAAGACAAAGAAGCAGTTAAAGAGAAAGTGGAAATCACTCCAGCTGACAGGCCGGCATTTTTCTGGGAAGCAGTGGAGTTTGAAAGCCACGAAAAAAGCCGGGGCTGGTTTGCCTATCTGATTATTGCTGCAGTCATACTTGCCGCCGCTTTTATCTACCTTAAGCTTTGGCTCGCAGCTGCAGTCGTTGTTGCTGCCACCTTTGCTCTTGGGAGCCAGGCCCATTCCAGCGGCAAGAAGAAAAATTATGCCATCTATAATCAGGGTGTGACAATTGACAACAGGGTGTATACCTTTGATCAGTTCAAATCTTTCTGGATCTTTCCTTATCAAGACCGAGTGGTCATTCGCTTCGAGCAACTTAGACGTTTTTCCCTACCAGTGGAGATGCCGATAGAAACGGAAAATCCTGATCAGATTAGATTGTTTCTCGCCAAACATCTGCCAGAAGAAGAAGAGAAAGGCGAGGATGTGATGGATACGATAAATAGATGGATAAAGTTTTGACTAAGTCAAAACTTTAATGACGAAACCAGAATGACGAATGACCTGCCTGC
>CAZHFJ010000030.1:0-7729 GCA_964531145.1 uncultured Candidatus Saccharibacteria bacterium
AAATAATTGACAACCCGCGAATTTTATGACAAAATTGGATAGGTCATTTTACATCGACATTGGCAATATCTTGTCCCTCTCAGATGGAGAAAGCGAAAAAGTTGCCTTAGACTGCGAGATCGAGGGACTTGACTGCCCTGATATCATCCCTAAGGACCAGGTAAAGATAACCGGATCCATCAAAGCAACGAAGATTAAAAATCAGACCATGCCTGACGGCAGGCAGGTACTGATTGAAATTACTGGAGCATTTAGAACTTTCGCTCTCTGCTCTCGTTGCCTTACTGAAACAAAAGTGATGGGTAAATTTACCACAGAAGATATAGTCAGTTTTTTCCCGCAAGACAATCAGCTCCCAATTGAGGGAGACAGAGTCAACATTTATCCTGTCCTTCGTGATGCCGTAATTCTCGAAATCCCAACTAGAATTCTATGCAGAGGCAGTTGCCGAGGCTTATGCCCCGTTTGCGGTAAGAATCGCAACTTAGGTCTTTGTCGATGTCAACAAGAGAAAAACAGCGAGAATCCGTTTTATAAGCTAAAAAGTTTAAACCTGCCTGCCCTGCCCGACCGGCAGGCGGGCGTCAGGCAGGGCCGAAAGGTAACAAATGGCAGAACCAAAGAAGAAAAGCAGTCGAAGTCGGACTGCAAGAAGAAGACACCAACTGCGGGTTAAATCGTTTAGCCATATTTTTTGTGAAAAATGTCATGAGCCGAAATTGCCTCATCATGTCTGTTATAACTGCGGCACCTATCGAGGCAAAAAGGTTATTGATTTTGAGCAGAAGGGCAAAGAAAAGACCGAGGCGATGGTAAAGGCTGATCAAAAAACAAAATAATTCCTTAGTTTTTCGTTTTTCGTTTTGAGTTTTAAGTTTTCTTACTATGAATCGTCATCTTTCAAGAATGGTAACAATGCAAGCAATCTACGAATGGAATTTTCGGAAAGATTCTGATTTGAAGGAAATTCTGCAGCGGTCAATTGCTGAGTTTAAGGACGACATTGACAAAGATTTTGTTAAAGCTATTATTCTCGGCGTTAAAAATAAAAAAGATGAACTTGACAAGGAAATTCAGAGTTGTGCACCTGAGTGGCCTATCGAGCAGATCTCCTGTATTGATAAATCAATTCTAGAAATCGCCATTTTTGAGCTCCTGAATTCTCCTGACATCCCGCCCAAGGTCGCGATTAATGAAGCCGTCGAGCTAGGCAAACAGTTTGGCGGCAGCAACTCCTCGAAGTTTATTAATGGTGTACTGGGGACAGTTTATGATAAACATAAAGATATTGTTGAGAAGAAAGCCGTGCCTACCCTGCCTACCGGACAGGCAGGCGGCAGGCAGGAAGGTAAATAATGGAAGATATCGAGAAATTTGTAAAGAGCATTGGTATTAACTTTAATAACCAGGGGCTTTTAAAACAGGTTTTTATCCATCGTTCTTATATAAATGAACATCGCGGTTCTAGTCTTGTTCATAATGAGCGTTTGGAGTTTTTGGGTGATGCGGTTTTGGAACTAGCAGTTACAGAATATCTTTTTGTTCATTACGATCGCCCTGAAGGAGAAATGACCTCGTGGCGCAGCGCTTTAGTTAAAGGTGAATCACTATCAGAAGAAGCAAAAAAAATTGGCATGGAAGATCATATTCGCGTTAGCCGGGGTGAAGCCAAAAATACTGGTAAAGCAAGAGACCTAATTTTAGCTAATGCTTTTGAAGCCCTCATAGGGGCAGTTTATCTTGATCAGGGTTATGAGACAGCTAAAAAGTTTATTGAAAAATATATTATTTATAAACTGGATGAGATATTGGAAAATCAGCGCTATATTGATGCTAAAAGTCAGCTGCAAGAGATCTCACAAGAGAAATTTTCTATTACTCCGACTTACGAGACTATTTCGGAAACTGGTCCCGATCACAATAAGAAATTCGTCGTTGGTGTTTATATCGGTAAGAAAAAAGTTGGCGAAGGCGAAGGTAATTCTAAACAAAAAGCCCAGATTGCTGCTGCCGCAAACGCTCTTGAAAATAAAGAACTATTTGAATAAAGCCTAATCTGACTGAAGCAGCCGGTTTATTTGTTTGATTGCTTTCTGCATATTCATTTGACCTTGCCCTACTGGATAATATACCGGAATGACCTCATAAAATTTCCCATTTACTGAAAGATTGTATACAACGTTATCAGAATCTTTCATTGTGATTTTTTTTCCAGTAACTATTGAACTCACTTGGACGCCAAACGTAACTATTTTCTTTGGAGTAATATTTGTGATTTCAAGATGCAGTAGTTTTAAATATTTCTTGAATATTTCATCATTCAAATGCCTGGCGTCTCTTTGGGTACATTTTGCTAAATTTGTAATATATATATATATTTTTGTGCTAATGTATTATAAAGTTCCTCTGATAATACTTCTGTCCAACATTCTGATTCAATTCTGTCTATACGATTAAATAGTGTATCATCTATTAAATCCAGTTTATGAAGTATCTTCCAGATATTTTTTGTCCCAAGCCATGGAGCACGTAAACCAGCCCAATTTGGATTTGATGCGATATTTCTTCCGGTCGGGTTCATAAAAATCATCATTAGGTTTGGCTCGAGAGTACATCCAGCACCGTAGATTGCATTCAATCCTGGATCACCATATATCTTTTGCAACTGATCAAATTCAGGAAATAGGTTGTCTAATTGTAATTTATTTATAGATTTCGCATTCATTTGGGCCAAACTATATTCTCAAAACCCCAGTCAAGGAGTTTTTTTGCTTCGTCGGCTGAGGCAGTTGCAGAATCAACATAAGTACTTAATACAATTGCAATTAAGGTGTGGTTTTCACGCTCGGCAGCACCGACAAGTGAATGACTAGCAGCATAGGTAAAACCAGTTTTTACCCCGATTGCTCCTAGATACTGATAAGTTGTTATCAATCTATTTGAATTTTCCAATCGGTGGAAAATTGTCCCGGTCGTGTTTTTAGCTACGTACTCAGGCATTTTAATAATTTGGCGAAATGTCGGGTTTTTTAGGGCATAACGGGTTATAATCTCTAGATCATAAGCTGTTGAGTAACCGGCATCGTTTAATCCAGCTGGGTCCTCAAAGTGAGTGTTATCCAAGCGAAGCTCTCCGACTTTTTGATTCATTTTTTCAACAAATGGAGCAATGTCATTATTTCCGGATTTGTCCATAAATACAGCAATTGCATAGGCAGCATCATTACCGGATTTGATAAGTAAGCAATTCAAAAGTTCAGAAACAGTAATCTGCTCACCAGCACGCAGATTCACCAAAGTTGGTGTTTGCTGTGTTGCTGCAGCTGGGACAGTTACTACATCGGAAAGATTATAATTCTCCAACACAATTATTGCCGTCATTATTTTGGTTATCGAAGCAATCGGAATTCGTTGGTCAGAGTCTTTTGAGAGCAGAACTTCCCCGGTATCTAAATCTGCAAGTAAATATTGTCGGACGTTGATGTAGGCCTTTGGTGCTCCCGAGCGAATTTCTGGAAGATTTCGCAAAGTTGGGGTAGTTATTGTTTGATTCTCGGCTTTAGCAGAAGATAACTCCTCGCTACCATAAAAATTTGCTAGGCGTTGATCAATTCTGCCGGCTGAAAGATTAAAAAAGGCCAAACTATAAACAACAGATAAAATAATTAATGGCTTTACAATCATTTTAATTTAAATATTGAAACCAGACCCGTCTCGCCTACGGCTCGCCAAGGCGGAATGACTAATGACTAACAAATTACCTTGAATTACGAAATTGCGAGCTTTTGTCGAATTTCGACGGTCGCAAGCGCTTTCCGCAGTCATTATATTATAGTAGCGGAAAAGAGCGCCTAGAAATTCGGTAAGAGCGAGTAATTTCGTAACTGATGGAAATTAAGAAATCAGAATTAAGAATGACGAAGAAAACAATTTAGGCATTTGATTATTTACTAATTTTTTCGTCATTCGGATTTCGTCATTGATTATAAGGGAATTACTCATTTGTTTGAGTATCAGCGCTTTTTATTGCTTTGCCTTTGGCTTCAGGCGCAAGCTGTATATGAACATCTTTAAGTTGTTGTTCGGAAACAGTCGAAGGCGCTCCCATTAAAGGATCGCGAGCGTCCCCAGTCTTTGGGAATGCCATAGCTTCTCTAATCACTTCTTCTTCACAGAGAATTGTAACTATTCTGTCAAGGCCCGGTGCAATTCCGCCGTGCGGTGGCGCGCCGTATTCGAAGGCACGAAGCATATGCCCAAATCTTCGTTTTTTCTCCTCAGGCGGAACACCCAAGAGAGTAAATATTTTATCCTGTATATCACGTTTGTGAATTCTGATTGAGCCCCCGGCAATTTCAAAGCCGTTGAGAACTAGATCATATGAATATGCGCGAACTTCTTCTGGCTTGGTGTCAAGTTTGTCCAAATCCTCAACTCGTGGCATAGTAAATGGATGATGAGAGGACACTAGCTTTTTTTCCGAAGGAGAATATTTAAATAATGGAGCATCAATAATCCAGGTAAAGGCTAGCTCATTTTTGTCCTTTTTATTCTTCCTTAAATCAGGCTTATCGGTTTTGTATTTTTCCATTGCTTCGCGATAGGTGATACGAGGGAAAGGTTTGGCAGTGACTTTCTTCTCCGGCGTGATTTTTTTGACCATCTTTATCATTAAATCTTCAGTGAGCGAAAGAATATCTTCTTGCTCAACAAAGCTCATCTCTAGATCAAGCTGAGTAAACTCTGGCTGCCTGTCGCCTCTTTGGTCTTCATCGCGAAAACAGCGGGCAATCTGAAAGTAACGCTCAATACCAGCAATCATCAAGAGTTGTTTAAACTGCTGAGGACTTTGAGGCAGAACATAAAACTGCCCTGGATAAAGACGGGAGGGAACAATATATTCTCTGGCGCCTTCTGGCGTTGATTTTGTCAAATACGGAGTCTCAATTTCTCTAAATTCTTTCTCGTAGAGATATTCCCGGATAAATTTCACAATTTCATGACGCAAGGTAATATTTTTGTTCATCCTATCACTGCGCAGATCTAGATAACGGTATTCTAGACGCAAATCCTCATCAACGCGCGAAGTGTCTTTGTCAATCTCAAAAGGCGGGGTTTTTGCTTCATTTAATACTTCAATCTTTGAAGCAGCCAATTCGACTGTACCAGAAACTATATTAGTATTTATCATATTTTCCGGTCTTTTTTGAACTGTGCCAGTAACTGAGACAACCCACTCTGGCCGCAACTCATTAGCAGATTTGTAAGCCCCTGAGTCAGGCCCGATAACAACTTGTAGCAGCCCTGAGCGATCACGAAGATCAAGAAAAATTATCTTTCCATGGTCTCGTCTGGCATGAACCCAACCAGAAACTAGAACTTCTTTTCCAACCAACGCGATTGTTTCGGCAGATAAAATTCTTTTCATATTATTTCCTTAGTTTTGCTTTATATTTCTTTTCGATCGCTGAAATAATCTCCTTAATAATACCGTTTACCTCGCTATCTTTTAGTGTCCTATCCTGTGCTTGAAGAAATATGTGAAAGGCAATATTCTTTTTGCCTTTACCAAATTTATCCGATGCGAACTCATCAAATACTTCTACCCGATTTACAAGGTCAGATATTTTGTAAATCTCAACCGCAACTTTATCCACTGAAATATTTTGCCCAACGATAAACGCCAAATCTCGAGTCACAGATGGGAATTTCGAGATCGGACGATAGGTAATCTCTTTTTTGCTGATTTTAAGGCCAAGATCAGAAGTCTTGCCATGCCTGGCGCCCGCCTGCCGGACGGGCAGGGCAGACAGGTATTTTGAATCTTTGGCAAGATGTTCCAAATCAATTTCCGCAATCTCAACAAAGGGTTTTCTGATTTTTATAGTTTTTAGATCTGCACTTTCGAATCTCTGGATTTTTATTTTTGCCTGCCTGTCGCCTGCCTGTCCGGTAGGCAGGGCAGACACGGCCGGTGCCATTCCAATTCTAGCGCAGAACTGACCCGTAACTCCCGAAAGTGAACTCACTCTCTTGCCTGAAACCGCAATTGCTAAATTAGTTTTTTCTCGACTCCTAGTAAAGACATTGCCAATTTCAAAAATTAAGATATCATCAAAAGAGGAATTTTTCGCAATAGACTTAAGAATCCCAGGAACCAAGGAATTTCGCAGATATTTGTTTTCGGGCTGGATCGGATTTTTGACTTCAAGCAAATCTTTTTCTTTGTCAGCTAAAATAGAGAGATCAGAAGCAGAGAGAAATGAATAATTGTAGACCTCTGTGAACCCAAGGTCAACCAAAATGTCTTTAAGATATTCTTTAAAATAATAGAAGCTTTTATTTGGTTCTTTAGATTTTGGCAAGGGGATTTGTTTGATTTTTTCATAGCCATAAATTCTGCCGATTTCTTCAGCAATATCCTGCCAACATTCAATATCATGGCGCCAGCTTGGGACAATAAAATGACCATCCTCAATCAAAAAACCCAAGGATTTAAGAATGTGGTCAATCTCTTGATCTTTCAGATTTAATCCTATAAGATTATTAATCTTCTTATACTCGATTTCATCATCGTAAAGATGAAGTGCTACTTCTCCGGCTTTGACAATTCCAGAGTATAACTCGCCGCCAGCGGTTTCCTTCATTAGTTTACCGGCTTTATCAATTGCATATTGAATGCCGCCTGAGTCAATCCCTCGCTCAAAACGATAGCTAGCTTCGGTTGTAAGATTCAAAAGCTTTGATGCGCGCCTTATAACACGTGGATTAAATTCTGCTGCCTCAATTATGATATTTTTAGTCTCAGGAGTAATCTGGGAGTCAAAACCACCCATAATACCTGCAATGGCTAAAGGATGTTTCTCATCAGCAATAACTAAATTTTCTGAGCTGAGTTGTCGTTTCTCACCATCAAGGGTGGTGATTTTCTCTCGATTTTTCGCTCGACGAACAACAATTCTTTTGCCGGCGATTTTGTCGGCATCAAAAGCATGCAGGGGTTGTCCAAGATCAAGCATTATATAATTGGTGACATCAACAATATTGTTTATCGGCGTAGCGCCACAGGCGAGTAATCTATCCTGCAGCCACTTTGGTGATGGAGCAATCTTTACATTTGCCAGCATCCTAGCATAATATCGAGGGCAATCATTAGTATCTTCTATCTCAACCGTAAGACTTTCGACAATTCTTTTTAAAGACATCTTAAGATCAAGAGGCGGACGGCGTAAAGATTTACCAAGAATCGCTGCCAGCTCTCTAGCAATACCAATATGTGATAAGCAGTCTCCGCGATTCGGGGTAATTTCAAGATTAAAAACCGAGTCAGCTTTAAGATAATCAGCCAAAGCAATCCCTAGAGGAGCATTTTGATCGAGGATTTTTATTCCGGAGTGATCGTCTCCTAACCCTAATTCGAACTCGGAGCAAAGCATGCCAAAAGAGTTAATACCGCGAATTTCGACTTCCTTAATCTCCTTTCCGCCAACAGTTGCGCCAATTTTTGCTAATGAGACCTTCTGGCCAACAGCAATATTTGGAGCGCCACAAACAATTTCTAGCACTTCTTTGCCGTCAAAAACCTTTGCGATTTGCAATTTATCGGCGTTCGGATGCTTTTTAATTTTCTTGATTTCTACAACTACTACATCGCGATCAACAGTTAATGCAACACCCGCAACTTCTGTGCCAGTTAGAGTTAATTTAGAAACTAACTCATCGTCAGTGA
>CAZHFJ010000031.1:0-1378 GCA_964531145.1 uncultured Candidatus Saccharibacteria bacterium
CTTGAGCCGGCAATTTTCCCGGCACGCTCGGTATCAATTAAATTCAACTTCTCACCTAAATCAACATGATCGAGCGGCTTGAAGCTAAATTTTGGCGGATTCCCCCATTTGCGATTTACTTTATTATCTTTCTCCCCGGCACCATCAATCACATCCTCTGCCGGCAGATTAGGGATCTGCAACATAATCTCTAAATATTCCTTCTGAGCCTGCTCTGCCTCCGGTTTTAACTCGCTGACTTTGGCTGAATAACTTGAGGCTTCATTTATCGCCTCGATTTTTTGCTGGCCATGAAGTTTGGCGATGTCTTTTGACAAGCGGTTCAATCCCGATTGCGCCCGCTCCAACTCTGCCAAAACCCGGCGACGGTTACGATCAATCAAAACCGCCTCGTCGATCAATTTAGGATCAGCGCCTTTACGAGCGATGGCTTTTTTAATCCGCTCTGGTTCTTTTCGAATCAGTTCAATATCAAGCATAATCTCCCTTCGGGATAAGTTACAAGATACAAGTTACAAGAAACAAATCTCAAATTCAAATATCCAAATTCCAAATATTTGTATATTGTATCTTGGTCATTGTATCTTATTTGCTAACTTGTTTCTTGTTTCTTAGAATTTGCTTTTTCCGGACGCATGTACGGAAAAAGCAGTATTTCACGCAAAGTTTTGGCGCCGGTGAGTAACATTACAAAACGATCAACTCCGAGGCCCCAGCCGGCAGTTGGCGGCATGCCAAATTCCAGCGCCTTGATAAAATCATCATCATACATATGCGCTTCTTCTTTGCCTTTTTCACGCAACTTAGCCTGTTCTTTAAATCTTTCTTCTTGATCAGTTGGATCATTGAGCTCCGAAAATGCATTGACAATCTCTAATCCGCCAAGAATTAACTGAAATCGCTCGACAACTTTCTGATTTTTTTTCTTCGCCAATGGCGAAATTTCTATCGGATGGTTGATGACAAAAGTTGGCTCGACGATTTCCTTAACTGCCGCCTTAAAAGCTTCATCGGAGTTTTTGCCGTCGGTCAACTGATCAAAAGTAATTCGCTTAAATTCTTTATTAAAATTTATTTTCTTGCCGGCAATTTCAATATCAAGTCGGTCAAAAACATTATTAATCACGGCGCGCAGTAAATCCTCTGTAAACTCCATTAATTTCTCATAATCGGTATAAGCCCAGTAAAATTCCAGATTGGTGAATTCTGGATTATGTGTCGCGTCTACGCCTTCGTTGCGGAAACATCTAGCAAATTCAAAGACCTTTTCAAAACCACCGATAATCAAGCGTTTGTGATAAAGCTCCGGAGCAATCCGCAAAAACACATCGCGATTATAAGCATTATAATGGGTTGAAAACGGCTTGGCAACCGCGCC
>CAZHFJ010000031.1:1478-7570 GCA_964531145.1 uncultured Candidatus Saccharibacteria bacterium
TTGGTGATGAATAGTTTACCAGCCACCTGGATAAAATCACCAACATCGAAAAGTTCAAGTTTCTTATAATCATCTCCCAGCGCGTCAGACTTAAAAAAGAGTTGGATTTTGCCGCTCTCATCAACCAAATCAGCAAAGATAATTGCGCCATGCCCACGCATCGCTGTAATCCGGCCAGCCAAAGTTAAATTCTCGCCACCAGCAACAAATTCTTTGTAAGAAGCCAGAACTTTGGAAATAATATAATTGCGCTCCGATTTCGCCGGATAGGTTTCAACGCCAACTTTCTCAAGCTTCGTCCGCTTGTCTTTCCGCGATTTGATCAAATCCTCTTCGGTTTTCCCCAACATAATTTGCTCCACAAATTAAATGGAGATTCTCACACGGATTCTTTACGCGGATTAACACGGATCAAGATTCTTTATCTGCGCCTATCCGTGTGACAGATCCGTGTACGAACTTCCACTTATGCTTTTACTTTACTCTAGCAAAAATGGTTTGAAAATCAAAGCACTATTTAAAAAAATAAGCCCCGACGCAGTGTCGGGGCTGGTTGAGATGCCTGGGACTTGGCCAGGTGACTTACTTGAGGTGATTGGCGTCACCGTTCGGCCAATAATGCCAGGCGGCCAGTCCCACATACGTGCCATCGAACGTGCCATCGGGCTTCATCCACTTGGCGTTTCCCGATCTACATCGGGTTCTGTCCCACTAGCGAGCGATAGCCCAGTAGTTGGTGTAAGGTCGTGCGCTGTAGCCGTTCCAGTACGCGAACTCTGAGTTCGCCAACCACTTGCTGTGGCCGTCGGCAAAGGCAATGTTGCAGCCGCCATTGTGCCGTGCGTACTTGTAGGTCAGGTAGTCCGCTGCCGGTTTGCCCTCACAGTTAGGCGCCGCTCGGGCGTTGACGACCCAGGGGTAACCACACGGATGGAGGCCATTGTAGGTGTCATAAAGCATGATGGTCTCGGCAGGATGGGTGATCTTAGCCAGTCGGGTCGGCGCTACTGTTTTGTAGCTCCGGGGCCACATCCACGGATTGTAGTTGTAGTCCTGAGTTCCGCCGTTGCTCGGGCAGACGTAGAGTTGGTTGTTCTTGATGTACGGGTAGATATTGTCGAACCACCCGACCCAAGCACCTGCAGCTTTGGTGGTCCGCTGGATGGGGGAATATTCCCCGCCTGTCCCTCTGTAGCCAAGGGGGTAACTCTCGTCGTAGTCCTGGGCGTAGGATAGGGTAGCGATACCTAGCTGTTTGGTGTTGCTCAGGCAGCTTGTCTGCCGGGCCTTTTCTCTGGCCCGAGCGAAGACCGGGAAGAGGATGGCTGCTAGGATGGCGATAATGGCTATCACCACCAGCAACTCAATGAGGGTAAAACCGCGTCTCTTGAACATCAGAAACACCTCCAATTGTTGATGCCCCGCTACGCGGGGTCTAGGTTGTACAAAGTACAAACTCACCACAACAATAGCACTGGTATTCGAAAATGTCAAGAGTAGCTCGGTTTTTTTATTTTAAGGAGTGAGGACGATGATTTTTTGTATACCGATTTTCAACGATCATTGAAAATCGGTATACATTTGCTTCATTTTTCAAACTGAAGTTTGGGTTCCTGTTTTATAGACTATACTTCAGCGTGTTTTTACAAGCTCCCCACTTCGTCCCGATGTCACATCGGGACTACGAGGGGCAAGAAAGCTTGGACTACATTTTAATTCCTAATTTCATATCTCGGCTGACCGAAGGGAATCCGATCGGGAGCGGAATCGCGGGCGGGAAAAACCGAGGCCGGATGAATAAAACCGACGCCGAATTGGTCATCAATTTTATCCATTGCCTCGGAGATTTTCCGCGACTTTTCGATTTCCGGCAAAATTGCCCCAAAGGGGGCCCGAGCCTGTCGAAGGCAAAGCTGAATATTTTTTGCTGATGTCAAATTGAAAGCGGCAATTGAAACATAGCTCGGTTTATCATACCAGCGACAGCTTTTTAGAATTTCAAAAACATAATTTATAAAACTCCGGGTATCGGAAAAAGGCGAGACGCGCTTGCCTTTTTTGAAAGTTGGTCCATCATAAAAAGAAATTGCAACAAAAACGCCAGCGGCTAGAAATCCATCGGCCCGCAAACGCGACGCCGTTTTATAAATTAATTTCCTAATGACCGCCTCCGCCCCTCCCCGATTGCGAAATTCCGGCGCCAGAACATGAGAATGGCCAACGGTTTTGGTCGCAGAAAAATAATCATCAACTTCGTAACCGCGCAGGCGATACCACCAAAGCCGGCCTAAGTGATTCAAAATTAACCGCAACCGCGGCAAATCAGCGTGAAAAAGATCTAGCGGGGAGTTTATGCCGAATTTATTGAGGCAAAATTCCAGTCGATGATTTATGCCGCAAATATCGAGTAATTTAATCTGGTGATAAAAATTTTCCAGTTGTGATAATTGCACCACCGTCAACCCGTCGGGTTTCCTCCTCTCCCCCGCCATCTTGGCCAAAAAACGGTTCGGGCCGATGCCGACCGAACAGGTGAGAAAATCGCCGACATCCGATTTGATTTTATCTTTAATCCCCTGTCCCAGTTTGATTGCCGCTTGCCGATTTTGCTCGCGGGAAATTAAATTGATAATAAATTCATCAACCGATAATACTTGAAAATGCGGCGTGAAATTTTCGATCACCTTTTTGATCTCTTTGTGATAGATCATATAAAGCGCCGGCCGGGCTTCGATGATTTTAATTTGGCGATAAATCCGCTTGGCGTCGCGCACCAGCGTGCCGGTTTTAATCCCAAGATTTTTCGCCTCGCGCGAGGCGGCGATAATACAGCCCGAGCCGCCGGTATATGGCGCGACGCCAAGCGGCACTCCGCGCAAAGTCGGCTGAACTTGTTGCTCAACCAAAGCAAAAAAAGAGTTCATATCAAGGAAGAGGGCTTGGAAGTCTTTTGGAGGTTTTGAAATAGACATAATATTGAAGATTACCACGCTGATTTTCCCACGCTGAACTAACGCTGAGGATTATTCCTTCTGCATTTTTCTGCGTTAATTCCGCGTACTTGTCTGCGTAGTTATTATAGAACAAAACCCGAACACTTGGCAAGTTGCTGACAATCGTGCCCGCTCCCGTTTTTGTTTAAAAAACAATTTTTGAGTTCAGAAATTAGTCATTTGATGTGCGATCGTACACTTCATAACTAAAAAATCCGCTTAGCTATTGAAACACTTTAGCGGATTTTTTATCTGTGTGATATCTGTGTTATAGATCCGTGTGCTTACTTCAGCTGATCTTCTTAATTTCAAACTCCATTCCCCCTGCCGGGGTTTCAGCGCTGACTTTATCACCAACTTTATGGCCCATAATTGCCTTGGCGATTGGTGAAGAAACAGAAATTTTGCCAGAAAGTGGGTCAGCTTCAGTCGTGCCAACAATTTCATATCCCTCCACCCCATCAGAAGACTGCAAGGTAACGCACGAACCGACGCCGACAACTTCACTGCCGCCATTCCTCTCCGCCATCCGCGCGTGCGATAATTTATATTCAATTTCAGCAATGCGGCCGGCAACAAAGGCCTGGCGTTCACGGGCCTGATGATAGTCGGCGTTCTCTGAAAGATCACCAAGTTCGCGGGCATATTTAATCTGCTCGGCGATTTCCTTAAGGTCAACTTCTTTGAGCTTATTAAGTTCTGCTTCGAGCTTTGCCCGACCCTGCGCTGTTAGAATAATCTCTTCCATAATTGATAATTTTATTTATGAAATGCTTGCACTTGCATATTACTTTTGTTTTAAGCCACCCCTGCCTGCCGGCAGGCAGGCGAGCCAACCCGCCTTGCATTATTAATTGATGAATTCTTACAATTATTATTCCGAGGTAAATCGTCATGAAAAACCTGATTTATAGTTCGGCGCCGGCTTAGACAAAAGTAACATGCTCATCGCATTTCAAAGATTGTTATATTCTCTAAAAAAATAATCCCCGGTCACAAGGATGTATTATTTGCTGAATTTTGATATTTCAATATAACTATATTATTAGATCAGAAATAATTTGTCAAGGCCTTTTTGGCCGCAGACCCTGAGCAAAGTCGAAGAGTCAAGAGCTATCGGCTAAAATACCAGCTCAAAATATTGTGGGCGATCGGTTCGGCAACTTCGTAACCGCCGCCACCGCCCTCAACAAGGACAACTAGAGCAATCTGTGGATCTTCATACGGCGCATAGCACTCGAACCAAGCATGGGCTTTTTGGTTACCCTCAAACTGAGCAGTACCGGTTTTCGCCGCCGAAGAGACTGGTAGATCAGCCATCATCCTAGCTGATCCAGAAAGCACAGCCTGTCGCATACCTTCTTGAACGGTCTGGATATTATCTGGCGAGATAAAACCATCGCGTTCAACTTTTGGTCTGAAAGGCCTAACTACCGCGCCGGTTGAATCCGTTACATCTCTAACAATCTGGGGCGTCAGCAGTTTCCCTCCATTGGCAATTGTCGAAACTGCCTTTGCCATTTGCATTGGTGTAACTAATAAATCACCTTGACCAATTCCTAGATGATAAGTGTCGCCAATGTACCAATTTTCACCTTTCGCCTTTTCTTTCCATTCTGGACTCGGCACTAACCCAGCTGCTTCAGCTGGCAAATCAATACCCGATTTGTTACCAAAACCGAATAAAGATAAATATTTATCCACTCGATTAACGCCCAGACCGGCTATTTTGTCCCAGCCGCCAGCAACGGAGTAAAAAAAGATATTGTTTGATTCGGCCAGCGCCCGAGTCACATTGGTTGAGCCGGTGTGCCACTTCCAGTCAGGAAAATTCCACTCCCCGATAGTAATCGCCGGCGGTGTCTCAATAGAAGTATTTTTGAAAATAATCCCTTCTTGCAAACCAGCGGCTGCCATGACTATTTTGATGATCGAACCTGAGGGATATGTCCCCATTGTTGCTCGATTGAATAGTGGCAAAGTCGGGTCGGAGAGTAACTTCTGGTATTCTTCTTGATTAATATCGCCCTCAAAGATATTGTCATCGAAGTATGGAATTGAAACCACTCCTAGCACTGCGCCAGTTTTTGGATCGAGAGCCACCGCGGCGCCAGCATGAACATCGCCGCCAACTTTTGAAATACCCTCAGAGAGTAGCCTGGCCATTTCTTTTTGCAAATCTAGATCAATATTTAAGGCTAGATTATCTCCCTCCTCCGGCTGGCGACTTTTAACATCAGTGAGAACCCGGACTACTTTGCCATGAGAGTCAACTTCTACTTGCTCAATCCCTAGAGTGCCACGAAGGTATGTTTGATAATTCCGCTCAAGGCCGGCCTTGCCGAACTCTTCACTCATTAAATATCCGGAATTTGCTTTTAGCTCGTCTGGTGAAATAATGCTGGTGTAACCCAAGATATGGGCAAGGCCAGCATCACTTCGATATTCCCGGATCGCTCGTTTATCAATAACGACACCAGACATGCCAGCAGTTTCCTCCTCGAGAAGGAGCGCTTCTTCCCGCGGCAGATCAGGCTTCACAATAGTTAACTCTATTGATGACAACCCTGACCCCTCAATCTTCTTTTTGATTTCAGCCGCAGGAATTTGAGAGAGTTGCTCAAGTTTTTGATAGAACTCTTCTCGATCCTTACTCTTCTTTGGTAGATCTGATGGATAAACCCCTAGGGCAAAACTTGGTTTGTTACGAGCTAGCCAGGTGCCCTTAGAGTCAGTTATTATCCCTCGGCTCGAGAGAATACCTCGAGGCCTAACTCTATTGCCCTCAGCCAGATTTTTACTCTCTGAAGCTCCGATAACTTGGAGGAAAAACAATTTTGTCGCCAAAAGCATAAATATTACTACGATGATAAACTTAAGATAGGAGAAAGATTTCTTTTCTTCCGGCTCCTCAATCTTCGCTTGGCCTTCCAAGGTTGGGTCAAGGTAGTGATAATCACTTTCGCTCTCGGAAGCGACTTTTCTCTTTTTTTTATCCCCGGCAAGGGGAGTAAAATTGCCAAAGATGTCCATGGTTTTTTATTATATAAGGAAAATAAACTCTCACTGATTCTTATAAAGTTACAAGATACAAGATAC
>CAZHFJ010000032.1:0-7567 GCA_964531145.1 uncultured Candidatus Saccharibacteria bacterium
GGTGGCGGAAATTTCGCCGTTGTGGAGTTCAACTATGCGTTTGGCGATTGACAAACCGAGGCCATAGCCATCGGCTTTTTCCTTAGAGCGTGATTGGTCGGCGCGGTAAAAACGATCAAAAATATGTGGCAAATCTGAGGCTTTAATGCCGATACCACGATCTCTAATCTTTACAGCGGCATGACCTCTTTCTTTTTTAATCCCGATCAAAATTTTTGAATTTTTGGGACTATATTTGATAGCGTTATCCAGAAGAATAACAAAAAGTTCAGTTAGCGATGTTTTATCTCCCAGCATTTTCGATTTAACCAGTTTGGCTTCGATTTCAATTTCTTTCTTCTTTGCCAGACCTTCAACTTTTTCGTAGGCCGCGGCTATTATCTCATCCAAGTTTAACTCTCTAAATTCAAGCTTGTTAACTTCATCAAATTTTGCCAAATTTAAAAGTGCGTCAGAAAGTGACTCTAATTTACCAATTTCTTCCAAGTTACTTTCGAGAAGTTTTTTCGTGCCTCGCTGGATGATAATTTTTTATCACGGAGACAAACTTCAATTTCGCTGCGCATCGCCGTCAGCGGAGTTTTCAACTCATGAGAAGCATCAGCGGTAAAACGATTTTGTTCTTCCATCGCTTCCTCAATCGGCTTCAGTGTCCGTTTGGCTAAAAAATAACTGATGACGAAAGATAAAATTAAAATTAGTAAATTGAAATAGATTAGGTTGTGCTGCAAATTATTGCTACTTTCTTCTAGCTGCTGAAGTCTAATATTTTCCAAATCCTGAATAATCGGATTCTTGCTCGTTGGCATATTCATTGGGAAATCTCGCAAAATTCCCGTCTGTCGCCCAAGTCCCCTGCCCAACTCCTCTGATGAGATCTGATAAATTGCAACACTAAAACCCACGCTAATAACCATTACTATTAGCACATAGAACAAAGTTAATTTAAGGTAGGCGATTTTAAAATGCATTAGTTAAAAATTATTTTGCTAATTTATACCCAAACCCTCTGACAGTATGTATTAATGGTTGTTTTCTGGGAAACGGTTTATCAATTTTGTTGCGCAGATAGCCGATATAAACCTCAACGGTGTTGGGTAGAATATCGGCATCATAATCCCAGACATGATCAATAATATTATTTTTGGTCAAAATCCGGCCGGAATTTCGCATTAGATATTCTAGCAGCGCAAATTCAGTGCTCGACAAATTAATCTTTTTGTCGCCTCTTTTGACTTCAAATGTCAGATTGTTAAAAACAAGATCAGAGATTTTCAAAATATTTTCTTTTATTTCATGCGGCCGACGCAAAAGCGCTCGAATTCTCGCCAAGAGTTCTTCAAAAGCAAATGGTTTAACCAGGTAATCATCAGCACCGGCATTTAAACCTTCAACTCGATCACTGATTTTATCTTTGGCAGTAAGAATCAAGATTGGGGTATTATTATCTTTGTCTCTTATTGCCCGGCAAATTTGAATGCCATCAACTTCCGGCAACATCCGATCGAGTATGATAAGATCATACTCTATTGTCGAAACTTGGCCCAAACCATCTTTGCCATCATAAGAAATATCAACAGCAAAGGACTCTTGCTCAAGTCCTTTCTTAATTGCACCGGCAATTTTGTGATCGTCTTCGACAACTAAAATTCTCATAGACCTAGATTATAGTAGAAAACTGAGAAAAAGTTGAGAACTATTTAATCACCAAAATCTTTATTTTGCCACTTCTTTGACTAATTGGGCAAAGCTCTCTGGATGAGATCTCGCCATTTCTGACAATACCTTTCTATCAAGTTCAATTTTGTTGTTTTTTAGCTTTTTTATGAACTGTGAGTAACTTATGCCTTGCTCACGGCAAGCAGCGTTGATAGAGATTATCCATGCGCCACGAAAATCGCGCTTTTTCCTTCGGCGGTCAATATAAGCATTGGTGCCGGCTTTCAAAAATGCTTGTCTGGCTAGTTTGACCTGATTCCGCCTTCCTGCTTTCATGCCTTTGGTTTTAGCAAAAAGCCTCTTGTGTCTGGCTCGACTTGTTACTCCGCGCTTAACTCTGGGCATTTTATCCTCTGGCGATTAATCTTTTTACTTTTTTGCGATCGATTTTGCTCACAGATTGATATCGGTTCTTGCGATCACTTTTATTTGTCAAAAGATGATTGCCAGCAGCTGGCAGACGCAAAATTTTACCGCTGCCGGTTATTTTAAATCTTTTAACGCTCGCTTTGTGAGTCTTCAGTTTTGGCATCTTTTTGCTCTTTTCTCGAGATTAAGTTAACTCTAATTTGATTTCCTAATTTTTTCGGCTGTTCCAGCAGATCCATTCCGACCATATCGGCAAATTTTTTTATCACTTCTATCGCCCGACCAACAAAGATATTTTCTCGGCCATGAAGTTTAAGTGAAACTAATATTTTATGACCTTTATCGGCTAATTCTTTCGCTTTATTAGCTTTTATCTGTAAATCATGCTCACCGATTTTTGCCGACAGACGGATTTCCTTTAGCTCCAAATTCTTTGATTTCTGCTTATTCTCGCGTTCCTTTTTCTCCTGTTCATATTTGAATTTGCCAAAATCCATTATCTTGCAAACTGGTGGATTGTTATTTGGAGAGATCTCAACAAGATCTAGCCCCCTCTCTCTTGATTTTGCCAGGGCAGAAAATAAAGGTTGAACACCTAATGATGTTCCATCTTCATCGATTAGAAGCATCTTTGCTGCGCGAATTCGATTGTTCACCCGAAAAAAATTTTTACCTATATGCTCTCCTTTTTAATCCAACATTACTTTAACAAATATTCGCGCTGAGGTCAAGAATTTTACTGATTATTTAAATTTTTTTTTGTGATGAGTCTAATAGATTTCTGGCTAATGCCGAAAGTTGCCGGGGTCTTGGCAAAAACCCGGCCATCAACTAAAATCGGTAACTGTCGCGGAGAAAACACTCGTACCCCATCACTTCTAATAAGTGAGAGGTCAAGATCTTTAGCAATATGAGTACCAACTATTATCTTTTTCAAACGCCCCCATAAATTATCTGAGTCCGGATCAACACTTTTCATAATAACATCAAGCTTGTCAGGATCTTTCTTGCGAAGTCCAGGAAAGCGGTTAGCAATATAGAGTTCTCTGGCTTTTGCCTGAAGTAAAAAGTCTTCAAACTCAACAGTTACGGATGTCGATTTGTCAAAGTCAATCTCGCAATAACTGAAGAAAACATTTTGTTCATTGATAATCCCAACATGAGACTCGGTGATCCGGCGAAAGCGAAGATTTGTTGCTGCTTCTTCCCAATCCGCTGCCCCGATGATTTTAAAGATATTATCACTGGCACCAAGAGGAATTATTCCAAAAGCTTGCTGCCTGTCCAGCATGACAGCAGCAACTTCATCAATTAGATTATCTGCGCCGATAGCAACAATCGTTGAATATCCTTTAAAAACCCCTTGCTCTGCCAAATCTCTGGCTGGGCGAATTTTGTCAGGAATAACAAACTCGCCGGAGATTCCCAGTTCAGAGAGATGGTCTTTGATTGCCTCTATCTGCCGGCGATTTTTACATTTTCTGACATCAAAAATATAATAGTACATCTAGCGGCTGCCTTTTTGACTTATTTTCCCTCTGGTTTTTTATCAGTAGATTCTTTTTCCCCCGACAGTTCGCCACCCTGATCAGGCATAGTACTCTTACCAACAAAAACCGCCCCTTGCTTGATAATCAAAGTCTTGGCGTTAATATCGCCAACAATTTTTCCAGTTGGATTGATTTCCAACTTCTCGCCAGCCTCAACTAAACCCTTTATCACACCAGAAACTTCAACAACCTTAGCAACGACAGGGCCCTTTACTGTCGCGGTCTCTCCAATGTTGACGTTTTCATCACTCCTAACTTCGCCTTCTACCGAACCATTGACTTGAATCGACCCTTTATTCTTCAGACTCCCCTTGAGGTTGACATTAATACCGATAATGGTATCAACATTCTCCATCTTTCTCCTTTCCATTTTGTCCTTATCTATTTAATATTTTTTTGTTTGAATCTCGCCTGTCGCCTGCCTGACGGCAGTCAGGGCAGACAGGTTTTAAGTCATATATTTAGTATTTACCATAATTAAGCTTATTTTGACCATAACAAAAAAATATTTTTTTGACTAGTGCCTCAAGGACTTTACAACCCTTGACAAGCTTGCTATAATAGCAGGCAGTATTTGCCTAAAATTCCAATTTGCGGGCGTGTTGTTTTTGTGAATGCCGGCGCCCGACTTTAATTCTATGTCGACGGATAAAAATGACGGTTACCTGCACCACATAATTAATTAATAAAATGCGCAAGGGCAGGGCTGGAGTGGGTGGCTGGAGACAAAAATAATACGCCCGCAAATTATTTAGATAAATCTATGGATAAAATCAAAATTATCGGTGCCAGAGAGCATAATTTGAAAAATATCTCGCTGGAAATTCCTCGAGATAAAATGGTAGTTATCACTGGCCTCTCCGGTTCAGGAAAATCATCTTTAGCGTTCGACACTATTTTTGCTGAGGGCCAGCGCCGCTATGTTGAAAGTTTATCTTCCTATGCCCGACAATTCTTAGGTGTGATAGAAAAACCAGATGTTGACTATATTGAAGGATTATCACCGGCAATCTCTATTGATCAAAAGTCAGCCTCAAACAATCCGCGCTCAACTGTTGGTACTATTACTGAAATATATGACTATTTGCGATTACTCTTTGCTAGAGCAGGAATTCCTCATTGTCCAAATTGCAAAAAACCAGTTTCCCAGCAATCAGCGACAGAGATCACAGAGCAAATCCTGGGTTCTGCTAAAGAAACTCTGCGCATTATGATTTTGGCTCCACTAGTCTCTGACCGCAAAGGTGAGCACAAGGATGTTTTTGCCAGAATCCGCAAAAGCGGCTTCTCTCGCCTCCGCGTTGATGGCACTGTTATGGATTTAGATGAAGCGCAATCAAAAGAACTCGATAAACAGAAAAAACACACGATCGAAGTTGTCGTTGATCGCCTAATTCTAGAAAAACATGATGAAGATAAAAGTAATCGGATGCGACTTTTTGACTCTATTGAAAAAGCTCTGGAGATCGGCGGCGGCTACATCAAAATTGTTTATGTTGATAAAAACATCGAAGAACAATATTCTGAGGCATTTGCTTGTCCTGATTGTAACATCTCTCTGCCTGAAATCTCGCCGCGGTCATTTTCCTTTAACTCTCCCCATGGTGCTTGTCCTTACTGCCAGGGTTTAGGGACAATTCTAGAAATTGACCCGAAATTAATTTTGCCTAATCCGAGGCTCACAATCCTAGAGGGAGCAATCCGTCCATGGTCAAAAACTGCCTCGAACTCTACCTGGTATATGGCAACCTTGCGAGCAATGGCGGCTAAGAACAGAATTCCGCTGGATAAACCCATTGGTCTCTTGGACAAGGAACAATTGCGAAAAATCCTTTATGGTACTGGCGAAGAACATTTTAATGTTGGCGGATATTCCGTTAAATATGAAGGAATAATCTCTAACCTTGAACGGAGATATAAAGAAACTGGCTCAGACTACATCCGAGCAGAAATCGAAAAATATATGATTTATCGAACCTGCGGAGCCTGCCGTGGCAAAAGACTTAGACCGGAAATCTTAGGAGTTCTAATTACCAACAAAAATATCATTGACGTCTCAGAAATGACTATTGATCGCTGTTTCGATTTTTTTGACAAACTCGAAGCCAAACTTAATGCACAACAGAAAAAAATCAGCAATCAAATTATTAAAGAGATTAAGGAACGTCTAACATTTTTGCTTAACGTTGGTTTACCGTATCTGACAATTAACCGAAATGCTACTACTCTTTCTGGTGGTGAGGCTCAAAGAATCCGCTTGGCAACCCAAATTGGTTCAGGTCTTCAGGGCGTAGTATATATTCTCGACGAACCTTCAATTGGTCTTCATCAAAAAGACAATGGAAAACTTTTAAAAACCTTAAAAAATCTCCGTGATCTTGGCAACTCAATCATTATTGTTGAACATGATGAAGAAACTATTCGCTCCGCAGACTGGTTAATAGATATCGGCCCTGGAGCGGGTGATCGAGGTGGCGAGATTGTCTTCGAAGGCACACCGGCTGCAATCGAGAAAAGCGACTCAATAACTGGCCAGTACCTATCGGGCAGAAAGAATATTCCTACTCCGAAAATCAGACGTTTTGGGAACGGAAATATTTTAACAATTATCGGGGCAGCAGAAAATAATCTAAAAAATATTACGGTTGAGATTCCCCTAAACACTTTTGTCTGTGTTACCGGTGTCTCTGGATCAGGTAAGTCAACTCTGGTCAATGATATTCTGTCAAAGGCATTAGCGGCGAAATTCTATCATGCCAAAGAAAAAGCTGGCTCTCACAAGGAGATAAAAGGCACAGAATATATTGATAAGGTAATTACAATTGATCAATCTCCGATTGGCAAAACCCCGCGCTCAAACCCAGCAACATATACTTCAGTATTTACTTTTATTCGTGATTTGTTCGCTTTAACTACTGAAGCAAAACTTCGTGGTTACCGCTCCGGTCGTTTTTCATTCAATGTCAAAGGTGGACGTTGCGAGCGTTGCCACGGCGGCGGAGTCTTGAAAATCGAGATGCATTTTCTACCAAATGTCTACATTACTTGTCCAGAATGCAAAGGCCGACGCTATAACCAAGAAGCCCTAGAGATTCATTACAAAGATAAAAATATCTATGAGGTTTTGGATATGACGGTTGACGAAGCGCTTGCCTTTTTTGAAAATATTCCAATGATCAAAAACAAACTAAAAGTTCTCTCTGATGTTGGGCTCGGCTATATTAAGCTCGGCCAGAGCGCAACTACGCTTTCTGGCGGTGAAGCGCAGAGGATCAAACTCTCTACTGAACTTTCCCGCAAGTCAACTGGAAAAACTTTGTATATTCTTGATGAGCCAACTACTGGTCTACATTTTGATGACGTAAAGAAATTACTAGGAGTTCTTATGGCTCTAGTTGATAAAGGCAATACTGTTATTGTTATCGAACATAATTTTGATGTCATCAAATCCGCCGATCATATTATTGATCTCGGCCCAGAAGGCGGCGACGATGGTGGAGAAGTTGTAGCCACCGGCGCTCCAGAAGAACTAGCTAAAAACAAAAAATCCTACACCGGCCAGTATTTGAAAAAAGTCCTCCGAGCTTGACAATATTTAACTGGACTGATAATTTGTTCTAAACAACATACGCTTCACAAGTGAGGTGATTTTCCTTGAGACCGGCTCAATACGGAATCTGCCCGAAGTGTCACAACTTCACCCAGGTATTCCAGTACGGAGGCGCGGAGTTGTGCGTCGAGTGCATCCCCATCGAAGACAGGCTGGAGATGCTCAAACAGACGCCGCTGACACCGCATCCGACTGACCACGCTTTTTCGGCCCCTACCGAACCCTGCACACCAGCAGGGCTTCTTTTTATTACAGAACAATTGTATTATATAATTAGGAGGCAGATGGCTGAAGACGAGGACAGACTAATAAAAGCGCT
>CAZHFJ010000033.1:0-7416 GCA_964531145.1 uncultured Candidatus Saccharibacteria bacterium
TATACAATCGTTTTCATCTCTTTAGTTCTTTCTCAAATAGCCTATATAAATGTTTTTCAATGTCGGTTCTGTCTACTCGTAAATAAGCGATGTATTTTTGTAGTTTCAATTCTTCAATTATTAAATTAACTTGATCGGCTTTGGCGAATGGGCATGCCCAGAGACTTTTTTGGACTTTTTTATAACCGATTCTTTTGATTGAGCGGCAAAGTAGTTGCCGTTTCACCTTGTAATCTTCCGGAATATCCCAAGATAACATTCTCCATTTCCCATCAGTGGTATTTTCGTCAGAATTTTCGAGCAATTTAATTTTGCCTTTATTGGTTAAGACGACACTATCATTTTTTCTATTAATTTTAATGTACTTCCTGCGCTCCATACTTTCAAGATTACTGTGGTACCATCCGGGATATCGTCTTAGATCGCTTTCCGTATAATAAAATCGACAACGCTGCCTGAGTCCGCTGTATGTGATTGGCTCAATGATTTCATCGATAAATTTTGAGATCTCTTCCAAAATTTTCAAGGTTGTGGTTTTCATTTTCTTTTTCTTTGATGTCAAAATCGGCGGGTGGTTTCTACTTTTATTCTATAGCCGATTTTATGCGATCGCATAAAATCGGCTATAGAATTTGCTATTGCCGTCGTTTTTTTGGGGGCCTTGAGGGTCGCATCGTGTTTTAATATTAAAAAATTAACCTTAAAAAAGTAGATCCGTGACCGGTCATTATTCAATACAACAATCCACGACTTTTTTTACCAGATCTTTGAATTTGGCGAAGACGCCATTTTTTGATTTATCAGAAGTATTTAGCGCTTTGTCATCAATTTGCTTCAAATTATCAACTGGGATGGCTTTCAAATTTACGCCCCAAAAGAGAGAATAAAGTTCATAAGCTTTTTCGAAGAGCTCATAAGCTTCTTTCTTGCGTCCACGGCCAAGTTCTTTGGTCCCGACCTCCATCAAGCGCATGGAGGCGGCAAGCAGATGTTTGGAGATACACCAGACTTCGCCTTCCGGATTTTTGACCAATTTTTTCAAAAGCGATTTGCGGATTTCCCGGACACCAGCTAGAAGGTCATAATATTTTTTCCGCTCGGTCTTTTCGGCGGTAAAGAAAAAATGCTCTTCTATACTAACTAAATTCATTATTGCCAAAGACAGATCTTCATCGGTCGAGAGATCCATCTTATCTTGTTTTTTCAGAGCATTAAAATTCTCAATCAAATTCCTGACTTGTTTTTTGTCAATGTTTTTTTCCATTGTTTTTTGTGAATTATGAATTTTTGCTCGCTCTCACCAAATTTCTAGGCGCTCTTTTCTCCTTTCCGCCTTCGGCGAAAGGGAAAGCGCTAGCCCGCCATAGGCGGATCGAAATTTGGCAAAAGCTCGCGAATAAATTATCTATGTTCCATCCGTGCCTATCCCTGCCTGCGGCAGGCAGGCGTGTACAAGATCCGTGTAGTTCATCTAGTTATATAATAAAACAACACTGACGTGATTAAAAGTAAGATGATCGGGGTGATGACTTTTTGAAATGGGAAAATTGGCTTTCCCTGATTGATTTTTTTCACTGCGGGATAAGTAATTACTGCCAGTAGTGTAACAAATGTGCCTATAATTGTGCCAACAACTAATTTATCCAATCCCCAAATCTGATTTTGCGGATGGCCAATAATATCGGAATAAAAAAGGGGATAGATGCTAGCAATGTAAAAAATAGCTGTAACAATAAAATTCCGGCCCCAGAAATAGATTTTTTTCTTGCTGAGCCAATTTAAGGTCCAAAAAATTAGCGATACAAGCAGTCCACCAATCCAGAGGCCGGTGATGGTGTCATCAACATGGAGCCACCTTGAAAGACCGACACCACCAGCAATCGCCACGGTACAAACCGGACAAACTGCAAAAGCTTGGAGTGGGAATGCAAGGATTAGGAGAAAAGATATGAGACTAAGTTTAGTTTTCATTTTTAGAGTTTGCCTTTGAAGAAATTCTCAACATCAATTTCGCCGATATAGCATTTGTTATTTACTGTGTCATAGAGAAATGGCACACCAACCTGATCGTCAGCAATACCGCAGGCCTTTGCTTTTTCACCCAGAAGATTAGAGTTATCTTTATTATACCAGACCTCTTTTCGATCAAATTTAACCTTCTCGGCTACTTTATTTTCTTCTAGCCACTTATCAACATTAGCACAGTGTGGGCATCCATTGCCGTAAAATAAAATGGCAATGGCGCCGGGCACCGTTGTATCTGCTGGCTCTGGCGCTCCCGGAGTTGATTGGGAGGTGTCGCTTGTATTTCCCGAATTAGAATTTGTTTGGCTTTTTGTTGTTTGATAGATAGCAAAACCGATAATACCGAGTATCACAACGACCAAGACGATATAGGCAATTTTGTTCATTATTTTCTCCTTTATTTATTCCTAACTCATTGTTAAAGTAAACGACTTAGCTCTCTCTGTCAAGAGTGCCAGAGCGCAGATAATTTATTCCCGATTACTTATTTGATATAATCAAGACATAAGTTTTTAGTAGATTTCCGATGTGGGAAAGTATTATTTTGGCATTTCGCGACAGAATTTATTTGCTGTTTGCCGCTGCAGCATTGCTGCTATCGGTAGTTATCTTCTATCTCTTCCGCCAGCTAACTACCAAAAATGAAAGCATCTGGCTGGCACCAATATTTACTCCAATCCATTTTTATGTTATTGTGGTTTTCGCTATCAATTTCATTTTAAGTTTAGTCTCTCATAAAAGAGATAAATTTTTATCTTTAGCCTTTAACTTTACCACCCTGGCTGTTGATGTACTGTTAATTACTGCTATGATTTTAAATTTAACTAATTCTAATGGATAAATCTCACGGAATTATAAGATTTTTTGAAATTCTGCCTGGCGCATTTGCCTGGGCAACAATGCTTTTACTCTTAATCTTTTCGATTTTTTATCCAAAGGCCCTGGCAGTTTTTATGATTTTTTATATTGTTTTTTGGCTTTGCAGAGTCTTTTTTATGTCATACCGGATAGTTCTAGGCTATATTCTCCATCGTCGAGAAATGGCAGCTGACTGGGTAAAATTGCTTGAAAAGCTGCCGCCAGAGAATCAGTGGCGTAGAATATACCACTTAGTTATTGTTCCGACTTATAAAGAGGATATTGAGATTATCAGAGGATCGATAAAATCAGTTTTTGACTCTGATTATCCGAAAGACCGAATTATTTATGTTTTGGGTTTTGAGGAGCGAGATAAGGAACGGGCAGAAAAGTACGCTCTTATACTTCAGAAAGAGAACCGAGGTAAATTTCTCGATTTTATTATCACTATGCATCCTGATAATTTGCCGGATGAAATCAAAGGCAAGGGGCCGAATATTACTTACGCAGCAAAAGAGGTTTTGCCGATTATCGACAAAATGAAGTTGCCCCGAGAAAATGTCTTAGTTACTAATATGGACACTGATAACATTATGGATCGCAAGTATTTGGCCTGTTTGACTTATAAATATCTGACAACGCCGGATCCAATGCATAAGAGTTTTCAACCATTGCCGATGTATTTTAACAACATCTGGGATGTGCCGATGCCAATGCGTCTAATCGCCATGGGTAGTTCTTTTTGGCAGATGATTGTCGCTTCACGACCGTCAAGGCTTCGAAATTTTTCCGCCCATACCCAAAGCCTTGAAGCGCTCTCGGTAACTGATTTTTGGTCAAAAACTACAATCGTCGAAGATGGACACCAATTCTGGCGTTCATATTTTGTTTTTCATGGCAATCATCAAGTTGTGCCAATTTTTGTCCCGATTTACCAGGATGCGATTCTTGGGGCAACAATATTTGCTACAATAAAAGAACAATATCTGCAGAAAAAACGTTGGTCATGGGGCGTTTCTGATATTCCTTACGTTTTTTACCATGCAATCCGCGACAAACAGATTCACTGGTTTGACCGCTTGGCTAATGCTCTGATTCTTTTTGAAGCCCATTTTTCCTGGTCAACCGGCTCGTTGATTTTAGCCCTATTTTCCTGGATTCCGTTGGTTATTAGCCCTGGGTTTCGAGATACGGTGGTAGCCTTTAATTTTCGCCATATCTACACTTATATTGTTACGGTTGCTTATATTGGAATGATTGTAACACTGGTCATCTCGACGCTTCTGATTTTGCCGCGAAGAAAAAGTCGAGCAACATTCTTGCGCATCGCTTTCGACTGGATTTTAACTCCATTCGTTTTACCTATCACCAATATAATATTTTCTTCACTTCCAGCTTTTGATTCCCAAACAAGATTGATGCTAGGGATAAAACCGAAAGTCTTTAGAGTGACGATAAAAGTCAGAAAAAGTGCTGCCTAATTAACTAAATTCTTTATTCGTATTTTACAAGCAAAATAAAAAATAATGCATTGTTTTTAAGGAGGGATATGAGAACTAAAACTATCTGGCAATTTCTGAAATTTGCTGTCGTCGGAGTTGCCAACACATTGGTGGACTGGGCAGTTTTTTATCTGTTGATTTTCTTTGTTATTCCGGATGGCAGATTCTTAGCCAAAGCACTATCTTTTATAGTTGCCGCCATAAATAGTTTTATTTTAAATAGTATCTGGACATTTAGACAGGAATTTTACTCAGGAATTGCCGACAGGAATTTGAAATTTTACCGGATCAGTACCTATTTTATCCGTTTTTTTATTGTTAGTTTGGTTGGCTTTATTATCAACTATTTCACTTTTAGGTGGGTGATTTTCAACATCTCCGGTGGGACGCTCGGTGAAAATTCCAATATTATTGGTCTTGTTTGTGCTTCCGGAGCTGCCTTGATCTGGAATTTTATTATCAACAAGATTTGGACTTACAGAAAAGGCGAAGAAGAAAAATTGCCCAAGGAGGAGCAGGATCGAAAAATAACGATGTTCAAATACAATCTAGCGGCAGCTGGCCTTCTGCTTTTTATGTTTGCAATCTCTCTTTTTGTCATGAGAGGAGATTCGGGAATAGTTGATGAAATAGCTCATATACCAGCGGGCTATTCATATCTTGAGTATCATGATTATCGCCTGAATCCAGAGCATCCGCCTTTGGCAAAGTTTATTGCCGCGATGCCTTTGGCATTCTTAAATCTCCACCAGCCAAATCAAGACTTGAGTTGGCAGAATATTGACCAATGGGAAAACGGCTGGTATTTCCTCTATCGAAGTGGTAACAATCCAGATGAAATTCTTTTCTGGTCGCGACTGCCGATGATAATTCTTACGATTTTACTTGGCATTTTACTTTATAAATGGGCGCTGGAAGTTTTTGGCCCGAAGACTGGATTGTTTGTTCTATTTCTTTATACATTTACCCCGGAATTTCTGGCGCACGGGCATCTAGTGACGACTGATGTCGCAGCGGCTCTCGGTTTTGTTCTGGCAGTCTATACTTTTAATAAATTTTTGGAGAAAAAAACCTGGAAATATCTACTTTTAGCCGGCATAGTTTTTGGTATCGCACAACTTCTCAAATTTTCCACCTTTTTACTTTTTGCAATCTTTTTGGTTCTGATATTTATCAAAGCCTACTTTGATAAAAAATCTGGTAATACTTCTTATTGGAAAGCACTTCGGAGCTATTTCAAAGCTTATATTTTGATATCAATAATATCGGTTGTTGTGGTTTGGATGGTCTATATACCAATGGTTTGGAATACTCCGGTAGAAATTGAGAAATTAGTAATTAACAATAATTTAACACTTGATCCACGAATACTACCATTGCGTAATTTTCTCTCAGCCTTTGCCGGCAATCCAATAACTCGTGCGCTAGGCCATTATTTGTTAGGCGTGATGTTGGTTTTCGGTCGCGTCGCTGGCGGCAATTCTACTTTTATCTTAGGGCACTTCTCCGATAAATCAATCCCCTGGTTTTTCCCAGTTGCCTGGTTTTTAAAAACGCCGGCAACAATAATAATTTTGACCTTTTTCTCAATCATTTATCTATTAGTTCGAAAAACAAAAAATCGAGCCGAGAGTTGGTTTCTTTGGCTTATCGCCGTCCCATTTGTCATATATTGGGCAATAACTGTTAAAGGCTCGCTAAATATTGGCACCAGGCATCTCTTACCGACCATACCATTTCTCTATTTATTTATCGGTTTTGCGCTGAAGAACATTATCGAAAGTAAAAGATTGGTAGCCAACATTGCTGTTATTGTGCTTGTCTTCTCTCTGGCAATTCCGCTAATTGCCGCTTATCCAAACTATCTCGGGTATTTCAACGTCTTTACTTATGGGCAGAAAAAGTATAATTTAATGGTTGATTCTTCTCTCGATTGGGGGCAGGATCTAAAGCGTCTAGCGCGGTATGCGAAAGAGAACAATATTAAAGATATCAAAATTGATTATTTTGGCGGCGGTCTGCCGAAACATTATATTCCCGACTCACAGGAATGGCGCTCCGGTTACGGGCCAACAACTGGCTGGCTGGCAGTTTCAGCAACTTTTTATCAGATGTCTAAACTGCACGGGAAAGAAGAGGGAAAATGGTCCTATAATTGGCTAGATCAATATCAGCCAGTAAAAATTATTGGTACCAGCATCATAGTTTTTCACATTACCCCGGCAGACTTACAGCAGAATCCGCCACAGTCGCCCTATCCGATAACAAAATATGACGAAAAACCAATGTATGAAAATACTAAACTTTGAGGAGCGAGATGAATGAGAAACCATTTCTATCAATTGTTATTCCGGCCTACAAGGAAGAAAAAAGAATTCATAAAATTCTCGATGCGGTTATAGATTATGAAAAAGAGCACGATTTTGCCATCGAAGTCGTTGTGGTTATTGATGGTACTCCAGATAATACTGCGCAGGCCGCAGAGAAATATAAGGAGAGAATCAAGGGCTTAAAAATTATTGATCGGAAAGAAAATAAGGGCAAAGGCTATACTGTTAAAGAAGGAATGTTGGCAGCTAGCGGAGAATACATTATTTTTGTTGATGCCGATAATGCGACCCCGATTGAGCAAGTTGATAAGCTCTTAAAATATCACGATGAATATCAAGTTATGATTGGTTCGCGATACGTCAAAGGCGGGAAACTGGCAATCCCCCAGGGCTTTTTCCGCAAAATCGGCGGTCGGGCGTTGAATCTTATTATTAGAATGTTGACAATTCCTGGCATCAGAGATACCCAGTGTGGATTTAAATTATTTGAAAACTCTGCGGCCAAAGAGATATTTAAGAGAGTGACTTTTGATCGCTGGTCGTTTGATATTGAAGTTTTGGCAATCGCTAGACTCCATAAAATGAAAATCAAGGAAGTCGGCGTCACTTGGTACAATGACCCACATTCTTTAGTCTCTCCAATAAAAGATGGTCTGAAAATGGTCCGCGACGCTTGGATAGTGCGGAGGAATTTGAGAAAA
>CAZHFJ010000034.1:0-7249 GCA_964531145.1 uncultured Candidatus Saccharibacteria bacterium
GGTTGTTTCTTATTTGTATCTTACTATCTTGTATCTTGGAATTTTCCATCGGTGCCTATCTGCCTGCTCTTCGTAGCTTCAGCGAAGAATGGGTGGCAATAGATCCCTGCCTGACGGCAGGCAGGTGTGGTAGTTTTTACTTCAAAATAAATCAAATGTAGTTTATGTGGCAGAAGTTGCAAAAATGGGTTCATCGCGAAAATTCGCTTGTTGGTGCAGCGGGGATTCTGGTCTTGACTATGACTCTCTCTAATGTTTTGGGGCTACTGCGTGACCACTACCTGGCCAGAAACATCGAGACTTACCATCTTGATATATACTATGCGGCTTTTCGTATTCCGGATCTGATTTTTAATATCTTGATCTTTGGAGCGATAAGCGCGGCCTTTATTCCTGTATTTACATCCTATATCGCTCAAGGTGAAAGACGTATTGCCTGGCGGATTACCAATTCATTAATCTCGATTTCAGCCGTAATTCTTTTAGTCTTGGCGATTGTTTTTTATTTTTTAATGCCATTTATCACTCCCCTACTTGTGCCGAAATTCGATACATATCGCCTGCAAGAAACTACCAAACTCGCTCGGATCCTGATGCTGACGCCGATATTTTTTTCAGTTTCCTATTTTCTTGGCGGTGTGCTAAATTCATTTAAACGCTTTGTCGCCTATTCATTTGCGCCAATTGTCTATAACTTGGCAATTATTGTCGGGGCGATTTTCGTTGCTCCTCATTGGGGTATAAATGGCGTAGTTCTTTTTGTCGTTGCTGGCTCAGCACTCCATATGCTGATTCAGGTGCCAACTGTTATTTCTTTGGGTTATCGATATCGGCCAATTTTTGATTTTAAACACCAGGGAGTGAGAAAAATTGCTAGGTTGATGATCCCTCGAGCTATTGGCATGGGTGCTAACAATATCTTGCTGTTCGTATATACCGCCATTAGTTCAGCACTGGCCGCTGGTTCTATTGCTGTTTTTAACCTTGCTAATAACATTCAAACAATGCCAACTGTGGTTTTTGCAACGTCATTTTCGACTGCAGTTTTCCCAATTTTAGCTCACCGAGCATCAATCCACGATCACGAGTCTTTCTCATCGTACTTAACAAGATCAATGAGGGTGATAGTTTATCTTCTGGCGCCTTCCACGGTAATTTTTATTCTTCTGCGTGCCCAAATTATCCGTTTAATCTTAGGTAGTGGTAAATTTGGCTGGTCTGACACTAAAATGGCAGCTCTAACTCTTGGCTGGTTCTCATTCTCCCTAATTGCTCAAGGATTGATTCCGCTCTTTGCTAAGGCTTTTTATGCTCGGCACGACACAAAAACTCCAACAATCATCTCAGTTATCTCGATCGTTATAAGCGTTGTCATAGCTTACCCGCTCGCCCGCTCCATGGGTGTTGCTGGGCTGGCTCTGTCATTTTCAATCGGTTCTTATATTAATGCGATCCTACTCTACATTTTGCTTCGGAAGATATTCCGCAATATCTGGAGTTGGCAAATTGTTATCTCGACTCTGAAAATTTTTGCTGCATCAGTAATAATGGCAGTGGTGGTTAGAGAAACAGGCCATATGCTCTATAATTATGTCAATATGCAAAGATTCTGGGGTGTGTTCGTTCAGGCAGGCATTGCAGCAGTGATTGGTCTTGCAGTTTATCTCCTTCTGACCTATATTCTTGGCTCCCAAGAACTTATTTGGGCGCTACGTAGGAGTGTTAATGGCAATGGGGCTACGAAATCAAAAAAATAAAAAAATTGATGGCCTTTCTAGGAGAGAGAAGAAGCCAGAGGAGAGCTTTTATCGGGATCTTGACGCCAAAAACTCAAGCTTTCTTGGTTTTTGGGTTTTAACCGCTTCAATTTTGCTCCTGATATTTATTGCTTTGGTCTGGTTGGCAGTATATTTCAAGCGCGATATAAATTCTAGTAATTTAGAGGATAATACAGCTAGTGAAAATCTGGTATCGTTTTCAGAACGACTATCTGGTATTAAGGGTGATGGCCACGCCGTTCTGATTTTTAGAGGGGAGGAATTTGCTAAAGCGATTGGTGCGCTAGATGATAATTTTCTGCTAGCAGGGGCGAATTTTGAAATTAAAAAAGATTCAGTATATTTGAAAGGAAGACTAAAAGACAGCTTTATCTTTTGGCCGGTAAGCTTAAAAATATTGCCGGAAGTGAAAGATCAAAAATTTTATTTTACCCTCGCCCTTGATTCATTGGAAAATATCATAATTTTTAGCCAGGACAAAGAAAAGATTGAGTCAACTTTTGATAAAAATCTCAATGAAACCCTGAAGGCGAAAGGAATGATTGCCGAAGAAATAAAAACCGCCGACGGCTACATTGAGCTTCACGTAATCAAGGAAATAAAATGAAGATTAATATCGAAATCCCTCCGAAGCCTCGGTCGCACGCCGCCATAGCTTTGAGCGACGGGGCGCGAAGGGGGATGAGAGCATTATGTATTGCCGACATCCATGAGAAAGGCCAATTTCTGACTGCGCTTGAGAATTTTCTCTCAAAAGAAAAATTTGATTTGGTATTTACGCTTGGCGATATCGTGAACTTCGGCCGCAATATGGAGTATTTTAATCAATTTATTAAAATTATAGAAAATTCGAAATTGCCTATGTTTTGGGTGCCGGGTAATAATGATGTGGGAAATGTTTACAAAGTAATGTCGAAATCCCGGTATTCGGTTGAAAATAAGCTGAAGAAATTCAAGGACCTGCCCGCAGATGCTTCGCGACCAGCGATGCAGGCGGGTGAGAAAATTGTTGGAATGGGCGGTGTGCCGGATCTCTACGGTCATAACATATACTATCCTGAAGTTGCGGCTGAGGATTTTGCCGGCTGCATCTTTCTTTCGCATATACCACCGAGAAAAGTTAAGGATTTAAAGAAATTTGACCACGGCACGGTTGACCGAAGTATTAAAGTCAAAAACGCCCCGAAAATTCAGATTTCCGGCCATCTGCATCATCTTTGGGGCGTCGGCTACATTGGCCAAACGAAAATATTAAATCTTCCGGCCGGTCTTGATATGATGGTGGCGACACTTGATACTGAAACTTTGGCTATAAAGTTCATTGATATGAAAAAATATGATAGAGTGAGTTTAAGTTGAGATTAATACACGGATTTATCACACGGATAGTCACGGATAGAGAGAACAATCCGCGCCCATCTGCGTAAAAGATCTGTGTAAGAATTTCCCTGAGGTGTCTATGCGATTTGGTGCCCACGTTTCAACAAGAGAACCATTTGCGGACGCAATTTCTCGCGCCAAGGATTTAGGTTGTGAGTGTATGCAGATTTTCGCCAATGCACCACAGCGCTGGAATCCGATGCCTATTCCAGAAAAAGAGCTAAAACGTTTTGCTAAACTCAATAAGCAAGCCAAAATTGAACCAGTAATAATTCATAGCATATACCTGGTCAATTTGGCCTCATCAAACCCGTTTTTTTATGAAGCGTCAATCAAATCATTGATTGATGATATGAAAAAAGCCTCCTCGGTCGGAGCCCTCGGCGTAAACTTCCATGTCGGTTCGACTAAAGGTAAAAAATTATCCGAAGTTATAGGAAAAATTGTTCTAGCGGTCAAAACAATATTGTCAGCAGCCCCTGGCCCGGAGTTGATACTGGAAAATTCTGCCGGCGCCGGCAACATTATTGGCGATAAATTCGAAGAGCTGGCGGCAATTATTGATAAAGTAAAATCGCCGCGACTAAAAGTGACTTTTGATACCGCTCATGGTTTTGCTTCTGGCTATAATGTGGCAACCAAAGATGGCCTGGAAGAAACCTTAAAAGAATTCGATAAAAAGATCGGCCTTAAGAAATTAGTCTGTCTCCATTTGAACGACTGCGCAACGCCGCTATTTTCTGCTCGCGACCGCCACGCTGATATCGGTGATGGCTATATTGGTATTGAGGGCTTTAGCCGGATTGTAAATCATCCGAAATTGCATGGACTTCCCGGCATCATCGAAACCCCCGGCAACAAAGGTAAAAACGATGTTGATAATCTAAAAATTCTCCGAAGCCTAGTAAAAAAATAACCCAAGGAATAGCTTTTTGAGCTCGGAAGTGATATTATTTTTTCTATGGCAGAGAAAAATCTACAATCTAGAATTAGAAACTTCTGTATTATAAGTCATGTGGATCATGGGAAATCAACCCTGGCCGATCGGATGTTGGAGTTGACAGACACCATCGCCAAGCGGGAAATGAAGGAACAAGTACTCGATACAATGGATCTTGAGCGCGAACGCGGCATTACTATTAAACTGGCACCGGTGCGGATGGAATGGATGCTAAAAAATGACGAAGCCAGAATTAAGAATGACGAACAAAGTCCAAATGCTCAAAATTCAAATTTCGACATTCGTCATTCGGATTTAGACATTAAAGATTCAAAATACATTTTGAACTTGATTGATACTCCCGGTCATGTTGATTTTTCCTATGAGGTTTCGCGATCGCTGGCAGCGGTCGAGGGCGTGATTTTACTCGTTGATGCGGCGCAAGGAATTGAAGCGCAGACCCTCTCGACGCTGTATACCGCGCTAGAACATGATCTAATAATAATTCCGGTGGTCAATAAAATTGATCTGCCGGCGGCCCGGCCGGAGGAGGTCAAAGAGGAAATTATCAAACTTCTCGGTTGTCGTCCGGAGGAGATAATATTTGCTTCGGGGAAAACCGGCCAGGGAGTTGAAGAAATTTTAAACGCCGTAATCGAACGGATTCCGCCACCGTCAGGGGATGAGGAAAAGCCGCTTCAGGCGCTGATTTTTGACTCGGTCTATGACCCATATCGGGGAGTGGTCGCCTATGCCCGGGTGGTTAATGGTAAAATTGAAAGTAATTCGGAGATAAAATTAATCCTAACAGGAAGTCAGGGGAGGGCAGAGGAGATTGGAATTTTTTCGCCGAAACTAATTTCGCACTCTCCCCTATCGGCAGGGGAAATCGGCTATATCGTCAGCGGTTTTAAGTCGGTTTCCGAAGCCGCCGTTGGCGACACGATAACTCTGGCGAAAAATCCGGCCGACTCCCCTCTTCCCGGCTACCAAAAAGTCAAGCCCTATGTTTTTGCTTCAATTTTTGCCGCAGAAGGGGAAAAGTACGCCGATCTTAAGGATGCGATAGAGAAATTAAAATTAAACGACGCTTCCCTGTCTTACGAATCGGAGCGCTCGGAGGTTTTGGGCTCCGGTTTCCGCTGCGGTTTTTTGGGTTTGCTTCATCTGGATATTATCCGTGAGCGCTTTGAGCGGGAATTTGATCTTGATGTTATCGTCACGACTCCCGCTGTTGAGTATCATTTAGTTAAAATTAATGGTGAAAAAATAATCATTGAAAGAGCTTCCCAATTTCCGGAATCACATTTATACAAAGAGATTTCAGAGCCCTGGGCAAACTTGGAAATTATTACCCCAAAAAAATATATCGGTGGGATCATGAACACTGCTCAGAAAAAACGGGCAATTTACAAAAACACCGAATATTTTGCTGACGGCCGGGCGATTTTGAAATATGAAATGCCTTTGGCGGAGTTGATTGTTGATTTTTACGATCAGCTAAAAAGTGTCTCCAAGGGTTATGCTTCGATGAATTATGAAATTTTGGCCTGGCGGCCAGCGGAATTGTCGAAAATTGATATTTTAATTGCCGAGGAGAAAATTGACGCTTTAAGTTTTATTGTCTATACGCCAAAAGCTCAGTCGGAGGCGCGGAGAATCGTTGAAAGATTAAAAACACTAATCCCCCGCCAGAATTTTGAAGTAAAAATCCAAGCGGCAATTGGCGGAACGATTATCGCATCGGAGCGCATTTCCCCTCTTCGCAAAGATGTCATTGCCAAGCTTTACGGCGGCGATGTAACACGAAAAAATAAGCTCCTGGACAAACAAAAAAAGGGCAAGAAGAAAATGAAACAACTCGGTCGGGTGAATGTACCAAGTGATATTTTTATTAAGGTTTTAAAAAACGAATAGGAGGATGTTTGTACGATCCGACTAAACCTTATAAGAAGAAAATTATTGAAGAAATCCAAAAGACCTGGAAGACTCCTTATATTTCGGTCAAAAATTCTTTAGTTAATAAGAAATTTGATTATCCGGAATATCACCACTCTGATGGAATTGGCACCAAAGGTATATATCATTGGCAGAAAAAAAGTTTCAAAAATGCGGTGATTGATGCAATGGCAATGAATTTAAACGATTTGGCAATTGTGAGGGCGATTCCCTACGCTATAATTGACCACATGATTTTGCCGAGAGATGACCAAAGAGCAATTTTGCAAATTATTTCAGAATTGGCAGCGATTTGTCGAAAGCAGAAAATTGCCATTACCGGCGGCGAAACTGCGATTCACGACGATGCCAGCGGATTGGAAATTTCAATTTCAATGCTCGGATTTGTAAAAAAGCCAGTAGCGAACAAATTTCGTCGCGGTGATATTTTAATCGGCATTGCCAGCAACGGCTTGCATTCAAATGGTTTTTCTAAAATTCGAAAAGTTTTCAAAAATGAATTTCGGCCGGATTTTATCAAACCGACATTTATTTATCTGCCGCAAATTCTGAAGCTAGTTAAAAAATTTGACATTGGCGGCATAATGCATATTACCGGCGGCGCATATACTAAATTGAAGGATTTACTGGATGAAAATCTCGATGTTAAAATTTATCGTTTACACAAATTGCGACCACAGAAAATATTCTTTGAATTATCTCGTCGGGGAGTGCTCGATGAAGAAATGTATAAAACCTTTAATTGTGGCATTGGTTTTATTTTAAGCGTCAGAAAAAATCAAGTGCAAAAATGCCTTTCGGCAATAAAAAGTCTTCCGGCCGACATCATCGGTGAAGTCATGTCCGGGAGCGGCAAAATAATTATCGAGTCCAAATTTTCGGACGCGATTGTAGAATATTAACATGCCAAGCGACATTTTTATTAAAGTTTTGAAGAAGGAATAATCGTGCGTAAAAATTAGTTACTATGTATACGATCGCACAGGCAATGACCAATTTTTGGAGTTAAAGCTTTAACTTGCTAATAATAGCACGATAAATCGTGGGCTACGTTTCCCGTTGGAGCACAAACTAAAGTTTGTGCTCCAAAGCAAAGCTGAGTTGATATCAAGCTTAATTTCTGTTAAGATAAATTTCGTTATGCACCGCTAGCTCAATGGTAGAGCAGTGGCCTTTTAAGCCATTGGTTCCG
>CAZHFJ010000035.1:0-5711 GCA_964531145.1 uncultured Candidatus Saccharibacteria bacterium
TCTTTTTGTTTCATTGTTAACCTTTCTATAGTAAGTTAACATAAGTTAATATAGTTGTCAATTTCCAATTTTGACAAATTGTTCGAATTGGTTCCACCACCCAGCACAAAACACAACAATTTACGCTTTAAGAGTACTCCCTTTCCCCCCAAAACTCAAGCAGATTGGTTCAGATGAAGTTCCTACTTCCATACTTGCAAGTACGATAGTGAAATATCAATCTTTTCTAAATAGTTTTCGTAATGTTGGACTGCCCTTAGTTTTAAAGTATGTTTTATTGACAGTATTCGAACCCATCCCCATAATTTCCTGCGCCTCTTCATAGGTTACTTTTTGATGCAAAAGTTTTGCAGCCATCAACCGTCTTGAAATATCTTTAAATTCCGATGAGGAAAGTAAAGACTCAAATAGATCAGCAAACTCATCGCCCGTAATTTTATTAAGCGTTTCCAAAAACAACTTCTTAGATTCTTGATCAATTCCTTTTTTGGCCATGACATTTTTGTCTACTGCCATACTTGCAAGTATGGCAATGTAACACAGCAAGTTAAAATAATTATCGATATTTAGTGTATCTATCTTACAATAACACCACCTATAAAATGCTGTTCAAAAACTAATTTATTTTGATGATAGATCTTCTCGTTGCCGGTGAAATCTTTGGTGTTGCCGGTGACTTTTGAAATATACTTCCAATCGCCTTCTGCAAACCTCTCCGGACCGCGGAAGGGTTTTGCTGGATCCATAGCCAAAAGGGCTTTTTTCAGAAAAACAATTGTTTCGTGGGTGAATTTTTCATCACCATGATATTTAAACTTCATCCCACCAGCATAAGCCATTGCCCAGACCGGTTCATTTTTGTAATAGACGATTTCCTGTCCTGGTGCGAAATAGTGTCCAGAGTACGAATCGTGGAATAGCCAATCGCCTTTTCTGTACTCGATTTCATCAAATCCCGGTCGCTGTGGCGGTTTGACTTCATTGCCACCCCCAGCATAGCCATTTTTATTGGCATCAAAGAGAAATTTATTTAATTCATTAATGTCGTAATTTTGTATTATAGATTAAATCTTAAAAATTCTATCCCAAACCTGAGCTCATTATAGCACTTTTCCCCGTATTTCTCCACCGATTCACCTGCCACTTCCATACTGCGAAGTATAGCAGTATGGCATCAATCTTTTTTGAACAACTTTTTTAGTGCCGGACTGCCTTTTGTTTTGAATCGAATCTTGTTAGTTGTGCCGGATGACATTCCCATATCTTCTCCGATCTCTTCGTAAGTAATTCCTTTGGCCAGCAATTTGGCCGCCATAAGCCGGCGGGAAATATCTTTAATCTCCGCCGATGATAAAAGCGATTCAAGAAAATCTAGTACATCCTCATCTTTTATTTTCTGAATCGCCTTAACAAGAAATTTCTTAGCATCTTTATCAATATTCTTTTTCACCATTATACGATTATCATACCACTTCTATACTTCGCAGTATAGAAGTATGGCATTAACCATTTAGATGTTTGAGGTTGGGGCCGCGGTTATCAACAAATTGATTCCACCACCAATCCTGCGGATCAGTTTTCTTTATAAGCGCTATTAACTTTTTTGCTGATTTGGTCTTAAGATACGGAACGCGATATTTCATATCACTTCTAAACCATTTTTCTGCCAATTTGTTGCCCTGCCAAGATAAAGTCCACTCCATATACATTTGAGCTAGGCAGTCGGCATCTTTCACACACTTGGAGACTTTTGTCTCTCTTTTTTCATATTCTAGAATTTCATTTTTAAGATCATTGCCAAATTTTATGCCAGAAAATTGATCCTCAATGGCTTTTTCTTCATTCATTGTTGTATAGTTCTTGGAGATGAAATCATTATCGCCGGTTCTTGCTTCTGCTAGATCGTGAATTACACCCATAGACATCGCTCTTAAGCCATCCTCATGACTCATGCCTTCCATTCTGGCAATACAGTAGGCAATATTTGCAACATGAAAGGAATGCGAGGCAATAGTATCAAAAGAAATATTGCCAAGATTGCGGATGTGATTTCTCTGCATTAACATCAAAGTCCCGGCCTGCTGGATTAAATAAAGAACTCTTTTGTTTGTAGTGCTTGTTCTTTTCTTATTCGCCATAAGATCTTCTTAAAATTCTGCTTTAAGCATAGCATTTTTAAATTGGGTTTACCAAATCAAATTTAATCATTTTTAAATGAAATCGGGCACCGGATGGTGCCCAAAGGGTCTTCAGCCGAGAAGTCTTCGGCCCTTCCGGAGTGTTTTCTCCGGTTTTCTTGATCGGTCTCCCCATCTCACGCGATGCACGTCATCAGGGCTTCCGCGCCCGATGTTGAAGATTGTTTGAGCTTCTGAAGCTCGAAACTCGTGTCCAGACGATTGCTCTGGCAGTTCTTGCCGTTGCTTGTGAGCGACTCCGAGCCCAACAAGGAGCTCAGAAATGGTCATGCGCCTCTTGCAGATTGTGCAGCGGCACCCGGCTCGGCGATGGTGGATCTGAACGGATGCGCCTTGTCTGCAGGTTGGGCAGACTGTCAACGCCATTATGCCCTTTGCAGACCAGGGGACGTAGAACCCGGCTTTCTTGAGTGCTTCCAGTGCGTCATAGATTTCTGCGATGTCTGCTTTGTCCATTGCCGTGTGCTTTCTTGTGATGTAGGCTGCGAGTATGATTATTATATCTTAATTTAGGATTTTTTTAAATAAAAAATTCTTACGGTTAGTAAGAACATGTTGACGGGCAAAAGTCCGCCATTTTTTATTAGTTATTTTGATATTATCGGGTAATAATCTTTGCTCCGGATTTGCTGACTAAGATTGTGTGTTCGAAGTGAGCGCAGCGCTGGCCTTGCGCCATTTTTATTGTCCAGCCGTCGCGGGCGGTTTTGATTTCATGACTTTTGGTTGAAACCATCGGCTCAATTGCCAAACTCATTCCTTCTTCGATTGTCGCGCCTTTGCCTTTCTGGCCAAAATTCGGCACTTGCGGCTCAGTATGTGGCGCCAATCCTACTCCATGGCCGACCAAATCGCGGATAACAACGAAACCCGCGTTCTTAATATAGTTCTCAATAAAATTGCCGAGGTCGCCAGTTCTTATCCCGGGTTTTATGAAATTTATCGCCTCATCAAGAACTCTTTTTGTTACGTCAACTAGTTCTCTGTCTTTCGGGTTAATCTTGCCGACTCCAATAGTCACTGCCATATCAGTAAACATTCCCTGGAAATTAGCGCCAAGATCAAGTGAAACAATATCGCCATTTTTTAAAACTCTTTCATCATGAGGAATGCCATGGACAAGTTCTTCATTGACTGAAATGCAAAGTGAGGCTGGAAAACGACCAGCGCCAGAAACATAATAGTTTTTGAAGGAAGGAATTGCGCCTTGACGTCGAAGTGCTCGTTCAGCGATTTCGTCAAGCGAGAGGGTGGTAATCCCCGGTTTGATATAAGAAACAGCCTCGTGCAAAGCCGAGACTAAAACTTTTCCAGAGATCCGCAGATTTTCAAGTTGTTGGTTGGTTAATTTGTTCATTAGATGTTTGTATTATCAAAATACTTGCATTCGCATTAGTCTGTCATTGCGAGCGTCAGCGAAGCAATCTTTTCAAAGGATTGCCACGGTCTTCGACCTCGCAATGAAAAAATAATTAGATTATTTTTTCAATTTGTTTTGCTACTTCTGGAATGGTTTTTTCGCCATCAATTCTGTAAACATTGCCGTCATTCTGAAAATGTTTCATCACCAGATCAATTCGTGGTTTTGCGTGTTCAACCCGCTCTCTCATGATTTCCGCTGTATCATCAGGTCGTTGGATTAGATGGCCGTTACAACGATCGCATTTATCACCAAGATTCCCGGTCATAAAAATCTTTTTACAACTGTCGCAGACCAGGCGCTTGCTGATCCGTTTAATTGATGACTCCGGATTAATATCAATATAAATAATTATCGGTTTTTCAAAATTATATTTTTTAATCACGCTTTCAAAGAAACGAATTTGATTTTCGGAAAAGGGATAGTTATCAAAAATTAGATCACCAGAACTTTTGGAAACAGCGTTTTCAATTAATTCTTCAACCACTTCGTCTTTTTGCGGTTCGCCCCTGTCATAGAGCTCCTTGATTGTTTTTACCCGGGCTGAATTTTGATCGCCTTTTTTCATTTCTGCTCGAACTAGTTCGCCGATACCAAGAATTTTTGCCTCAATTCTTTTGGCCAAGATTTCTGCTTGAGTACCTTTGCCGGATGCCGGAAATCCCAATATCACAATTACTTTGCGTTTCATAATTTTTTCGTTTTTAGTTAGTAATTATCATACGTGTGCATTGTTAACTGCGCTTGCAGCTGATTCATTGTTTCAATCACAACTGAGACAACAATTAAGATGCCTGTGCCGCCAATCACTAAAGTATTTATATTAGTTACCGCCTGCATAATGAACGGCAAAACGGCAATAACGCCCAAAAATATCGCTGAGGTTAGGGTGATACGAGTGATGATATTCCCAAGATAACTTACTGTCTCACTGCCGGGACGAATGCCCGGAACGAATCCGCCTTGCTTTTGGAGATTTTCGGCAATTTGTTCTGGTTTGAAAACGACCGCAGTGTAAAAATAGGTGAAAGCAACAACAAGCAAGAAATAAAGTGCGCCATAAAAAAGATTGTTCTTAAACAGACCACCGGTGACTTGTGCCGCGTGAGCCAACCATTGGCTTTGGGCGTTTTCAAAGAATCGAGCAATAACGCCAGGGATCACCATCAAACTCATGGCAAAAATTATCGGTATTACACCGGCAGTATTTACTCGCACCGGTAAATAGGTGTTGAGGCTGGAATATGAGTGAATCCCTCGCGAACGCCGGGCGTAAGACACTGGAATATTTCTCTGGCCCTCAGTAATGAGAACAATAATGCCAACGATAGCAATGGCAATTAGTAAAAAGATAATTAAGCTAATAATCTTATTTGTATCACCGAGAGAGATTATTGAAGCAGTATTGCGGATCTGGGACGGCAAGCCGGCAAGGATGCCAATGGAAATAATTAGAGAAACACCGTTGCCGATACCTTTCTCGGTAATGATTTCGCCGATCCACATCAAAACTAAAGTGCCGGCTGTAATTGAGATGAGCATAATAATCAATGAGGAGATTGTCCAGGCGGGTATAATTCCCTGCGAACGCAAAAGATAAAGCATACTATAACCCTGGATTATTGCCAGAGGAACTGTGAGAATTCTGGTGTATTGATTGATTTTGCGCGTCCCAGATTCACCTTCTTTCTGCATCTCTTCAAGGCGAGGGACAATCATTGTTAGAAGCTGAAAAACAATTGAGGAAGTGATATAAGGCCCAACACCCATAAGGGCTATTGAGAAACTACTCATCGTGCCACCAGAGAACATGTTCAGTAGCCCGAAAATTTGGTTCTGATCAAAGAAATATTTAAGCTGTTCTAAATTTACACCTGGAAGTGGGATATGGGCAATAATTCTCGTTGCAACCAAGAGTCCGGCCACGACCAGAATTTTATAACGCAGATCTTTAAATTGCCAAATTTTGTTTAAGGTATCCATCTTAAGACCTCAATTATTTTCCTGCCTGCCCTGCCCGTCCGGCAGGCGGGCGCCAGGCACGGTTCGAGGGTTTTTCCTTCGTCATCTTTCCTGCCTGCCGGTAGGCATGG
>CAZHFJ010000035.1:5811-6967 GCA_964531145.1 uncultured Candidatus Saccharibacteria bacterium
CCTGCCTGCCGGTAGGCATGGTCGGATTTCTTCTCTTCATATCGGCTAAATTTGCTTCTGGCGTTTTTTGAAGCCGGCACGTCTAGGAGAGAGACTTTTACTCTAAGCTTACCATTCCCAAGAATTTTTACTCTCTCACCCTTCTTAATCATACCTTTTTCTTGCAAACTTTGAAGAGAGACAACCTCACCATCAATGTAATGATTGCTTATCTCGTCAAGAGAAATTTCCAGGGCTTTGGGTTTTTGGCTTTTAAATCCTGGCAGTTTATGTAGACGCATAATTAGCGGCGTCTGCCCGCCCTCGAATTTTCGAGGAATATTGTAGCCTGATCTAGACTTCTGGCCTTTGGTTCCTCGTCCAGCCGTTTTACCGCCACCAGCAGCAATCCCGCGACCAACGCGTTTCCTTGACCGGGATATTTGGTTTTTCTTAAGTTCATGTAACTTCATATACTCCTACTTTTTTTCTTCTTTTTTCCCGACGCTTTCGGTCGGGACTTCTGCCGTATTCTTTGGTGCCTTAGCTTTTTCGGTTTTTGCCTGCCCCGCAAGCTTGCGGGGCCTGCCGCCTGCCCGTCCGGTAACCAGAGTAGATATGACTTCCTTAGTTTCTACTGGCTCCGAAGTTACTGTCTTGTTGATTTTGGGGATTCTCTTTTTGATCCGTTCAACTTTTTCTGGATCAAAGCTTGAAAGAGCGACAAATATTGCTTTGACGTTGTTAATTTTATTGGCTGTACCGATAACCTTAGCAACTAAGTTTTTTATCCCTGCAAGTTCAGCGACAACTCTTACGACACCACCAGCAACAATTGAAGTTCCGAGGCTTGCAGGTTTAAGCATAATTTTTGCACTTCCATGTTCCTGCGTTACCTGGTAAGGAATTGTATCATTAACAATTGGCACCGAGATCAGATGTTTCTGGGCATGATTTACGGCTTTTTTGACGCCAACAGCAATCTCATTAGCCTTAGCAACCCCATAGCCAACTCTCCCTTTCTGGTCACCGATGACGACAAGAATACGGAATCTAATGCGCCGACCGCCTTTGACCACTCGTGAGACGCGGGAAATTTCAATCACCCGCTCTTCAAATTCAGATCTCTTCTTATCTCTTTCAAATTTTGCCTGCCTGCCGGTAGGCATGGCCTGCC
>CAZHFJ010000036.1:0-6956 GCA_964531145.1 uncultured Candidatus Saccharibacteria bacterium
TTTCAAAAACCACGAGGGACTCGAGATATTCTGCCAGCTAACCAGCCGTACTGGCGGTTTTTTCAGTCTACTGCAGAAAAAGTCCTAGACGGCCTGGGATTTTCGAAAATTGACACGCCGCTTTTTGAAGACAAGCGGATTTTTGAACGTGGAGTTGGCGCCAGCACTGATATAGTTGAAAAAGAAATCTACCTCCTTGAGTCAACCGCTGATGACGAAGACCCGCAATTTGCTCTCCGGCCAGAGGGTACGGCTGGTGTTGCACGATCATACATTGAAAACGGCATGAACTCCTGGCCCCAGCCGGTTCGACTTTATTATTTCGGCCCAATGTTTCGCCGTGAACGGCCCCAACGTGGTCGCTATCGCGAACACCGGCAAGTTGGCCTCGAGATTATCGGTGATGCATCTGCAGAGTCCGATTATTTGGCGATTATGGCTGGCTACGAAATCTTGAAAAAAGTTGGCTTAGCTGATCTAACCGTAGCCCTAAATTCTATCGGCTGCTCCGAGTGCCGACCAAAATATCTAAAAAGACTAAAAGCTTATTATGCAGATCATCTCGACAAAGTCTGTGAGGATTGCCGTCGCCGCTTCGATACTAATCCTCTGCGGCTTTTGGACTGCAAAAATGACCAGTGTATTAAAATCAAAGCCAAGGCACCACAAATTCTTGATAAACTTTGCATTGAATGCCGTGATCATTTTCAAGAAACTTTAGAGTATCTTGATGATTTTGGCATTAAATTTAATTTAGATCCAACACTTGTTCGCGGACTCGATTATTATACCCGTACGGTTTTTGAAATTTCTGCCTCAACTGATAAAGAACGCAAAGTCGCTCTTTGCGGTGGTGGACGCTATGATGATTTAATTTCTATTCTTGGTGGCCAAAAGACTCCGGCTGTTGGCTGGGGTATGGGCGCTGATCGAGTTGTCGAAGAACTAAAAAATACCGGCATCAAACCAGCAAAATCTCGTAGTGTTGAAGTGGTAATTTTAGAGCTCGGGGCTACTGCCAAAAAAGTTTGCAAACGGATTTTTAACGCTTTTGAAAAGGAAGATATCAATGTTTTTTATATTCCTTCAAAAGATTCTTTGCGCGGGCAGTTGAAGATGGCGGCAAAACTTAACGCTGATTATGCAATCATTGTCGGCCAAAAAGAAGCGTTGTCTGATTCGGTAATTGTTCGTGACTTGCGTTCAAGCACTCAAGAAGATCTTCCGGTGAAAAAAGCCGTTGAGATGATTAAAGCGAAATATGATAAAGAAGCTTTCGACGACGGAACTTCTTGCTAAAAGAGAGCTGCCAGCTAAAAAAATCGCCCATTCGATAAACTCAGGGTGATTTTTTATTTGACAACTATTGGTAGAAAGTTGTATATTACAGTTGAACCATCGGTTTGCGATGGCTACACTTAAGGAGGTGTTGCCGAAAGCTGTAGACAACTAGGCGTCGCCCCGTGGTCATTAACCACGGGCGCTGCGAAGGCGCATGCACTCATTAGTAGTGGATGTGCCGGGCGGTAACTTGGCCGCCGGCTTACTGCGGAATGACGCCGATTGGCGAGAGTCTGCGGTAAGCGAACCGGCAAACTTTGTCGGCAATCTCAGCCCCTACAGGGGCTGGACAAGATGCACGCGAACCTTGGACACTGACTGGCCCGAGGGGCTCGATGGCGAGCCCCTCACTTACAAAATTAATGCGAATTCTGATAGAAAAATTGGTTTTTGGTGGAGATGGGTTTGGCCGAATGGAAGATGCCCGCCTGCAACGGTGTAGCAACTTCGGGCAGGGTCGGCCCATTTTTGTTTCTAAAGCCGTTCCCAAAGACATTGTTGATGTGAAAATTATCGAGGATAAAAAAAATTATTCGCGCGGGGTGATCGAAAAAATCCTCAAACCCTCGCCAGATCGTATCAAGCCGATCTGTCCATATTTTGAACAATGCGGCGGTTGCGACCATCAGAACATTTCGTACCAGAATCAGCTAAAATATAAAGATGAAATTTTTCTGGAAGTTCTCAAGCGTGCAAAAGTTAAAATAAAGCCGGAGAAAATTATCGCCGGTTCAAATCATCCGTTTTACTACCGCAACTCAATTCGCTTCTTTTTTATTCTCGATAAAAACAAAAACATCCATTTCGGCCGACATAATTTTTCTGATGATTCAAAATTCGTCATTGTCGACTTCTGTATGCTGCAATCTGAAATTGCCAATAAAATATTAGCGACGCTGAAAAATCATATTAATAAAAATGTTCTTTATAAATCCTCTTTCTGGCAGTTGAAAATCCGCGAAGGCAAGAGAACTGGTGATATGATGATTGAGATTATCACTTCTGACGGCGAATTACCGGGGCAAGAGGGGATTATAAAAGTTTTGAAAAATATCAAGGGCATTAGATCAATTTATCACACAATTGCGCCAGGAAAATCACTGCTAAATTTGAAACGGCGATTAATTTTTGGCTCGCCGATAATCTATGAAAAAATCGGCGGTTTTACTTTTCAAATCTCGCCGGAAAGTTTTTTCCAAACAAATTCAGAGGGTGTAAAGACATTATACGACAAGATAAAAGAATTTGCCGATATTCAGTTTGGTGACGAAATCGTAGATCTTTATTGCGGCACCGGTTCAATCGGAATTTATCTTTCAACCTTAGCGAAAAAAGTAATTGGTATTGAAGTTATGCCAGAAGCGATTCGCGATGCGGCTGATAATGCCAAAATTAACAAAATTAAAAATTGTGAATTTATTAATACTGATGCGGCAAGATGGATAAAACAAAATAAGCCGGGTAAATTTAGCAAAATTATCATTGATCCGCCAAGAGCTGGACTTAAAAAGGACTCAATATTCGACATTAGTCATTCGGATTTCGACATTCTACTATATGTTTCCTGCAATCCTTCAACTTTCGCCAGAGATCTAAAATATTTTGCCGATAGGGGAATCATCACCCAAAAAATCCAACCAATTGATATGTTCCCGCAAACCCATCATATTGAATGTGTTGGCCTTTTGTTAAGGAAATAATTATCTGGATTAAATATTTTCCATCTTGGTCTAAAATCTCTTGACAATGTTTGGTCTTTGTTTGGTATAATTGATCTAAGATGACCGAACAAAAATCAGACAATAACAGAACAAATTCCGGACCGTTTAACGACGGCTGGATTGATTGAAAGGAAAATTATGGAACCACTAACTAAGCGGCAAAAAGAGATTTTGGACTTCATAAAAGGTTTTATTAATGAAAACGGCTATGCGCCGAGTTTTCGGGAGATTGCTTATTATTTCGAGCTTTCATCGGTCTCAACAGTAGCCGAATATATCAATATTCTTGAAGAAAAAGGCTATCTGACGAAAGAGGCAATGGAGGCTCGTTCAATCCAGCTAACTCCAGTCTTCACCTCCGGCATCGACACTTTCGAAATACCCCTCTCGGGAGTGATCGATGCCGGCAAACCGATTGAGGCGATTCGGACAAATGAAACAATTGATATCCCTAAAGACATGATGGGGCGCAAAACTTTTGCCCTCCGCGTTCGCGGCCAATCAATGATTGATGACGGAATTTTGGACGGCGATTATGTAATTATAGAACAAATTTTAGCACCAAGAAATGGTGATATTGTTGTCGCTCTGATTGATAATGAAAACGCCACATTAAAACGCTATTACAATGAAAAAACCAGTATCCGTCTGCAACCGGCCAATAAAACAATGTCAGCAATGCGATTTGCTAAAAAACGTGTCACTATCCAAGGAAAAGTCAAAGGTGTAATTAGGAAATTTCGCTAAAATATAGTCCTATGTTTATAAATCAGAACAAGCTGAAATATACTTTTGGCATTTTTTGCAATTGACTCATTGGAGATATATACTATAGTTAACTAAAAACTAATAACTATTTTTAGGAGGGTCTATGGAAAGTGACCAGTCTCGCCCGGTGCCGGTCTCGGCTGAGCCAAGCCCAGACGGGCGAGCCGAGGCGGAAGATCGAAAACTTATCAAGTTCTCCAATTACAGCCTCTGTGTTACATTGCCGAAGTGGGTAATTAGAAAACTTAAATGGGGGAAAGGTGATGTGGTGAGAATGATAGTTAATGAAAATAAAGGAGAGATTCTAATCCGCAAAGGACTCAGAATCCCAAGGGAAAAAGAGTTAGTAAAGAAAGCAGTGCTTTCAACAAAAAAAACTTCGACAGGAAAAAGTACGCCAAAGCCAAGTAAGGCAAGGTGGTAATAATGATTGTTTTGTACGTTAAAATTTGATAAGATTGACATTGACCCTGTTAAATAACCCGCTTTGCGGGTTGCGCCTTTGGCGCATTTAACAGGGTGAAGGAGGGTAGTTTGGATATTGCCGATGATATTCGACCCAAAAAATACAGGCGAATTACAAAACATTCGCCTAAGATTGAGATTGCCGCTGCGAAGAAAGAAGTGCAAGAGGAAATTGTTGAAGAGCTTTTTACCAAACAAAACAGCGATGATTTTTTTGCCAATACCCCGATTGAAAACAACGGAGTAGCAAAAAAGAGAAAAGCCGGTCTAAAAGAAGTTGACACCAAAACTCCGCACCCTACCAGAACAACAAAACGAGGCCTTGGGTGGATTTATAGCCTTATTGCTACTGTAGTAGTTCTAGCTCTTGTTGGATTGGTCATCTGGCAAAACTTTGATACTATAAAAGGTTACTTTAACGGCTCCTACAAAAAGAAAAATGATCAGAATTTGAACGATATAATTTCTTCCACAAATAATTCTTTAAAAAACTACAACACCTCTGATCAAGATCAAGCAAATCAGCCAAGCACAGATCAGCAAAATTCTGCTGCCGCTACTCCGGCAATTGATAAATCTACAATAATAATTTCTGTGCTCAATGGATCTGGTGTCAAAAACTCCGCTAAAAATATTGCCGATATTCTTTCCGCTGCTGGTTTTAATGTCGCAAATACCAGCAATGCTAGATCGTTTAGTTACGCTACTTCGATAATTTATTACAAAACTGGTAAAGATGCCGAAGCCAACTTAGTCAAAGAAACACTTACTGATCGAACAGTTGAGCTTAAAGAAAGTAACTCAATTGTTGGCGCAAAATATGATATTGTTGTGGTTGTCGGAAAAAAATAGATTCTATTCTGGCCTGTGTTATTTTTTGCAAGCCGGCGACCGTGATAATTTTTGGCCTGCGCTATTAGAATATTTTCTCTAAGTGAATGGCGATATAATAATATTGCCGAAGGTCAGGGAGGGTGTGCCTGCCCGCCAGTGCCAGGCACGGCAGGCGGGGCTGGCTGAATAAAAAATAATACTGGCCAGAAAAAGAAAAATGGAACAAATTATTAATATTTTTGCTTACTATGATAAGTTGATTATGGGCGTTTCGCCAGTCTATTCTGGTTTAATTTCTCTAGGTATTCTTCTGCTCTTTGCCTGGTCGCTTTATCGGTTCATAAAAGGTAATTCTATTTGGATAATTCTAATTATAGTCTGCATCCCGGCAACCTGGCCGACATTAAAAAGTTTGGCTCGAATAATTTCAATAATTTTCGCATTTTTAATAACTAGAATTAAATTGTAAGATGATAAATAATAATTCTCCTTTTGATAATGCCCTAAAACAAATTGACCAGGCGGCAAAAATTGGTCATTTCGATCAACGGGCAATTGAAATTTTAAAAGTACCAGAGAGAATATTACAAGTGGAAATTCCGATTAAAATGGACAGCGGCAAAATTCGAATTTTTCATGGTTATCGTGTTCAACACAACAATGCCCGCGGCCCGTATAAAGGCGGGATTAGATTTCATCCCAAGACCGATCTTTTTGAAGTTAAAGCGTTAGCGACTTGGATGAGTATAAAATGCGCAACTGTCAATATTCCTTTTGGCGGTGGCAAAGGCGGGATTGAAGTTAATCCTAAAGAACTTTCAGTTAGAGAATTGCAGCGTTTGACGCGGGCTTATGTTCGAAGTATTTTCGACATCGTTGGTCCGCAAAAAGATATTCCAGCGCCCGACGTATATACTACGCCACAAATTATGTTTTGGTATGCCGACGAGTTTTCAAAAATTGCTAAAAAGAAATCTCCAGCCTGTGTGACTGGAAAACCGGTTGAAAATGGGGGGTCGCTGGGTCGCGACACAGCAACTGCTCGAGGTGCTCAGTTTGTGCTAGAAAAGTTTTTAGCGATTTCAAAAGTAAAGATCTCTGACGATAAAACTCTAGCGATTCAGGGTTTTGGAAATGCCGGCGAAAATATTGCTCGACTTTTATTTGCTGCCGGATTTAAAATTTTAGCGATTTCTGATTCCTCCGGTGCGATATTTGATTCTAATGGTTTTAATCCAGAAAAAATCGCCAGCTTGAAAAAGAAATTCCGCGGAGTTGGAAATATTATGGAAATAAAAAAAATATCGAGTGCCAAATTTTTTGAATTGGATGTTGACATTTTAATCCCGGCGGCATTGGAAAATGTCATCACGGAAAAAAATGCTAACAAAGTCAAGGCAAAAATTATTTTAGAAATTGCAAATGGGCCACTAACACCAGAAGCCGATAAAATTTTAGCCAAGAAAAAAATCATTGTCATCCCTGATATTTTGGCTAATGCTGGCGGCGTTACTGTCAGTTATTTTGAATGGCTGCAAAATTTGAAAAAACAAAAATGGACGGCGTGTCAGGTTGATAAAAAACTGAAAAAAATTATGGAAGATGCAATCGAAAGTGTCTATTCCCAGTCAAAAAAACATCGCTGTCTCTTACGCCAAGCGGCTTATGTTCTAGCGATTAAAAGAATTATTGAGGCAATGAAAGTCAAAGGAGTTGTATGAAAAAGTATGATGTTATCATAATTGGCGGTGGACCAGCGGGAATCACAGCGGCAATATATACTGCCAGGCGACTTTTAAAAACTCTAGTCATTACCAAAGAACCTGG
>CAZHFJ010000037.1:0-6932 GCA_964531145.1 uncultured Candidatus Saccharibacteria bacterium
GCTCTTCCCGGAGAGGCAGGCAACACGGTGATTTTCGCTCATTCAAGCTACTATGAATCGAGGCCGGGCAATTATAAAACAATTTTTGCAGATTTAGATAAGTTAGCTGCCGGAGATATAATTCAACTTTCATCCGGAGCAAAAATAGTCAGCTATACTGTAATTGAAATTAAAACAGTCAAGCCAGAAGATGTCAGTATAGTAAATCAAAATAAAAACGAGTATAAATTGACTTTAGTCACCTGCTGGCCGCCAAAAACCACAAACGAACGTTTGGTCGTGGTAGCAAAAGAAATTCAATAGATCTCGAATAAATTATTGGAGCAACAATCCTCGAATATTTTTTAGTTTCTGGAATATTCTGTTCAACCAGCTCTCCTCCCCGGTTTTCGGCAAAACATTAACGATCTGATCGCCGCCGGAGCCGGAAAGATCTACTGTCGTCGCCTTGCCGACTTCCGATTTGTTGTTCGAGGTGTCATAAGCCACGACTTTGACTTCGGAGTGATATTTTGACGTATCCCAAGGAACCTCATAAACTCCTGATACATCTGGGAGGGTTGATGTCCCGATTAAATCGCCATCAACATAAAACTCGACTTTGTCAACACCAATATTGTCGGTAACTTTAGCGGTAATTATATACGGATTTGTAGTAATGATTTGGTTGTCCGAAAGGTTAACATCCTCGATTGTCGGCGGGGTGGTGTCTGCAGGCACTTCCGGTGCAACATAGGCCTCAAGGTATTGATTCAAAAGCGATTTCGTTTGATTCATTTTCTCACTATCAAGATCAGCCGGCAGAGTATAGTTGTTGACATTGAAATTATACTGTTCCAGATTCGAATTTATTACATTAGCAAAATCAGCAAGTTTAGCTTTTTTTGCTTCCGAGATATTCGAAAGCCCACTTTCAGAGATGCTCTTGTAAGCGGCAAAATACTTCAAATCCTCTGTCCCTTCCCGCCAGCTTTCCGCCTGCAAAGTCGGAATAAAACCATCGGAAGCAGGATAAAAAGTGAACATCGGTTTTTGCCAATCATCGGCGGCGCCGGGGACGGCATAATCGTCGTAAATCGGCCGATAATTTACGCCGCGATAACCGTAAGCCGGGTTAATAAAAGAACCTTTGAGCCCGGATTTATAAAGGCCGAGTCCGGCAAGATAACGGTTTATTGGCAAAAAAGTGCCATTTGATTTTTGTATCTCATTCCAGCCCTGGAAATAAAAACTCTCGCCAAGAAGCGGTTTTGTGAGCCCGTTATTGATCGGTGCAACTTTATCGGTCAAAAATTCGTCGGTCGAGTAATTTTCAATCGGATAATCGGTGCGATATTTATTGTCGGCAGTTAAAATCGAAAAGATTTTCTCCCAAGTTGAAACTTTCGCCGAAGTCGTTACCTGATTTTTTACCGTAGAATTTGCCAGATCGGCTCCGAAAACCTGGCCGACAAGTTTTTTAATATTGTCAACTTTAGCCAGATGCTCGGCAAGAAGAGCATCGGTGTTCGGTTCATCAATACCATAGAAAATAATCGGGATTTTAAGGCTGGTAAGGTTCTTGATTTGAGTTAAAATTTCGCTGAATTTAGCAGCTGAAGTCGGGTCGGCAACTGTATCGTGGATATTCTGGTTGCCGGAAGTGTCGACTCCGTAAAAATTCAAAATCAACGGGCCGGCCATTCCCGAGTCGGAAACTGCTTTAATCATTGCCTGGTTATCGGCATATTCGCCGACCCGCATAACCAAAGAGTCACAACCGTAATCTTTCAGAGTCGAAAGTCGGGTCTTGAAAAGATTACTGCTAATAAAGTAATGCTTGATGCTGTCGGACGGCGAGGCGCCAAAAGCTAGAATTCGGTCGTTTGTATAACAACCGTCAAACAAACCAAGACTTTGTTTATCTTGGCTCTGGAAAGCAAAATCATAAATTTTCAGTTTCAGTACGAACTTTGCTACAATCGTATTGCTGTCTTTATCGACAAAATTAATCTCTCCGCTGTAAACGCCGGTTTTGTTCGCCGGAATATTAACGGTAAAATAAAATTTCTTGCTGCTGTTGGCGACAACCGCGGTTTTTATCCCCTCGCCGGTTTCGGCCAAAGCGTAACCGGAGCCTTGCAGCAACTGTTTTTCATCAACGCCAATGTCATCAGAGAAAAATGTATCGCCGGCATATTTCGGGTCCGTCGGCAACGTCAAATCAGGTTTGTCGTTTTTGACCAAAAGCTCGTCGACAGAGACCGCAGACGGAGTAAAAGTGTTGCCCGAAGAGCTCCAATCAACCAGTTTTTGCGGCCAGGGGTGGACGATTCTTTCGTCGATCGCCGAGCCGGAGATCACCTCGCCACTTGCCGACGAAAGATCGCTTTTTGTAATAGTAAAGTTTTGATAGCTTTGACTGCTGTTATTTTCCACGAGCAGTTCAAAACTCTGACTTTCCCCTTCTGGAGTCAAAAGTTCTATGTCTTCTATCGGAACTTTATTTGAACCGTCGGAAAAAAGCGCTATTTTTGAAATAACAATCTGATTATTTATATTTACTATTGGCTGGTCGGCAAAAAACTTGAAATGCTGATTTAGAAAATAAAAAGCCCCCGCCAGTACAACAACCGCAAACCCGACGATAAATACAACAAGCGTTATCCTTTTGTTCTTCATATTTGTATTATAACAAATTACTCCGGATAATATTTTTCCAGCCGGACATTGATGGTACCGGCGCCGAGCGAGCCGATGGCGGCGAAAGCGTCGGAGGAGAGATCAATTATCGTCCCGCCTTGAATTCCGTGGTCGTCAATTGTAACGACAACGCTTTTGCCATTGGCTAAATTTACGACATTGACCCGAGTGCCGGCCGGCAGAGTATTCGATGCCGCGACCAATTTTTTATTGCGATTATACCAGGTCGCCGTGCCACTGCCATAGACCTTAACCATCGTTCCGATTTCGACTATTTGATCCGTTGGCGGCGTGGCAATCTCGGTTTTTTGCAGTTGCCGTGAAACCTCTTCACCATCCTCGCGAGTTACCAAATAATAATAATTTTTGACGCCTTTCGCTCCGGTTTGGAGTATTTTTTTGTAATCCTTTTCCTGGCTGGTATTTTTCTTTGTTACGGTTTGAAAATCAATCGGCTTCGGTTCAATCACAGTTGTTATCGCCACTCGGATGATAATTATCCGGCTGCCGTCGAAAATTCTGGCGTCCTTTGAGGCGTTGATTTTGTCATCAACCCCGAGCTCGATATTTTTCTCGGCTAAAAGTTCGCTGACGGTTGCTGCCCAGCTACGGTAAACCGTTTCTTTTTTGCCGTCTTTGATCGTAATCACCGGCGCCCGAAGAATCTTGATTTGACTGCCGATTCCTAATTTTGGGTCGGGAAATGCCGAAACCTTATCTTCCGGATAAAGAGTTATGCCGAGATCGCCGATAATTGTTTTCGGATCGTAGCTTTGACTGCCACCAGTGAAAGTGCTACTTGCTCCCCCCGGCTTAATTACAATTATCTCATAAGGATAAGCTGCATTCGAGGCTACCGAATCGCCGCCCGCCAGAGTTTTGGAAGAAATAAAAAAGCCAAAAGCCAAAATCGAGACCAAAACCAGAGCATAGAAAAAATTGCGCATGAGAGTATTATACAATAATTTTCAATTTAGAATTTAAAATTTAAATTGAATTTAAAATGTTCGGATGTTTTAAACATTGAAAATTAAAGCATTTATTTTAAATTGAAAATTTTAAATTTCCTGTTTCACGTCTTCTGGTATCTCGGCCAGAAATCGCGAGGGCGAATTTGCCACCGGATTGCCGAAATAGATCCGCTCTGAAGCATAAAGTAAATATAATTTTTGTTTTGCCCGAGTGATGCCGACATAGCACAACCGGCGCTCTTCCTCAACATCGCTATCTTCATCAATACTTTTCGAATGGGGCAAAAGTCCCTCCTCAAAGCCAATAATAAAAACAACTGGAAATTCCAAACCCTTGGCCGAGTGGAGTGTCATCAATGTCACTACATTAGCGCCGGCGTCGTAATTATCGGTGTCCTGATAAAGCGCCACCTTCTCCAAAAACGCTTCTAGTGGATTTTCCAGTCCCAAAGCATCGTTGTAGGCAGCGACTGATTTCAATTCCAACACATTTTCCCACCGTGCCTCGCCCTCCGGCGTGCCATCAAGAAGATAATCTTTGTAGCCAGTTTTTTCAGCGATAATTTCAATTAAGTCAGCAACCTCAACTTTTTTCTTTCTGATTTCTTCTACCATCTCGAGAAATTGCTGTATTTTCGGCGGGATTTCTGAATTTAAATTTGATAGATCCTGCAGATATTTCAAAAAAGTTTTTGAGCCGATTCCCCGCGCCGGAACATTTATCACCCGCTCAAGAGAAATCTGATCGTCTGGATTAGCGAGCAGGCGGAGATAAGCGATAATATCTTTGACTTCGCGCCGCTCGTAAAAGCGGACTCCACCGATAACTCGGTAAGGGATTCCATAACGAATAAATGCCTCTTCCAGCGCCCGCGACTGGGCGTTGGTACGGTAAAGCACAGCAAAATCCGACCAGCGCGATTTTCCCATCGCCAGCGCCCGAATTTCCATTGCCACAAACTCGGCCTCATCCTTTTCGTTTAGCGCCTGATAAACTTGCAAAAGCGCTCCATCTGAGTTGTCAGTCCAAAGGGTTTTTTTTGTTTTATGTCGGTTATACTTGATCAATTCGTCCGCAGCCCGCAAGATATTTTTCGTCGAGCGATAGTTTTGTTCAAGTTTTATCACTTTTGCCCCGGGAAAATCGCGCTCAAAATTTAAGATGTTGCGAAAGTTGGCGCCGCGAAATCCATAAATTGATTGTGAATCGTCACCAACAACGCAAATATTTTTCGATTTAGCCGAAAGCATCTTGGCCCAAAGATATTGGACTTGGTTGGTGTCCTGATATTCATCAATTAAAATGTAGCGAAATATACGCTGGTATTTCTCCAGCACTGTTTTATTATCTTCAAAAAGTTTGACACAGAGCACCAAGAGGTCATCAAAATCCATTGCGCCGACGGTTTTTAAGTATTTTTGATACTCTTTATAGACATCGCGCACCACTTCCTCAAACGGCGAATTAACATATTGATCATAGTCGTCGGGCGAGACAAATTCGTTTTTGGCCGACGAGATGTAATAAAGCACGCCGTTGGGATTGTAATTTTTCGGATCGATGCCTATCTCTTGCATAATTTTCTTGACCACTGCCAGCTGGTCTTGGGTGTCGAAGATGGTGAAATTTGACGGATAGCCGAGATGTTTTGCTTCCCGTCGAAGAATTTTCACACAGATTGAATGAAAAGTCCCAAGCCACGGAAGTCGCACAGCGGCTCCCAAATCCGAATATCGAATGTCGAATGTCGAAGTATTTGGATTTCGGGCATTTGTCATTTTTTCGTCATTCTTAATTCGGGTTTCGTCATTGCGCAGCAGATTTTCCATTCTGCTGCGCATCTCTCCTGCGGCTTTGTTGGTAAAGGTCACAGCAAGGATATTGAACGGCGAGATATTTTTGACTGAAATCAAATAAGCCAGGCGATGAGTCAACGCCCGGGTTTTGCCGCTGCCGGCACCGGCTAAAATCAAAACCGGCCCCTCGGTTGTTTTCACCGCTTCTTGCTGCGGCTCATTTAGATCTTTAAATATTTTTTCCATAGGACTTAAATATTATAGCAGTGAAATTGGGTTTTAGAAAAAGAAGAACCCGCGCACAGCAGTACGCGGGCTTGAGTCATATCTTCCGGTCTCAGCTAGACTACACTCTAGACCGCCACAGCCTTGCCGGTCCTTGCCGACTCGTAGCAGGCTGCGATGACCTTGTGACTCCGAACGCCGGCTTCGCCAGGGATCGGCGGCTCGGTGTCGTTCCTGATAGCGTCGCAGAAAGCCTGGATGTGCGCCAGGTAGATGTTATCGCCAACTGGCGTTACGATCTTGCCGGGCATCTCTGTGCCCAGGTCCTGCGACGCGTCGTACTCGCCATTGTCATCCACCAGGCAGACGCGAAGCGAGCCCTCCGACATCTGCCCGATCGTCTTGTAGCTGTAGACGACACCCTTGGATCCCTGCACCACCAGCGGCCAGCGCGCTGCCTGATCCGGCAAGGCGAACGTCGCCAGCACTGTTGCCGCTGCCCCGCTCTCGAACCTGAGCATCACTTGAGCAGTGTCCTCGACCGGGTAGTCGTGCACCAGCCTGGCGGTGAAGCAGCAGATCTCGATCACCGGGCCGAAGTACTGCTCCAGAAGGTCCACGCAGTGGTTGCCCATGTCGTTGAGCGCGCCGCCACCGCCCAGTTCGGGATCTTGACGGAAGGCACCCTCGATTGGTGGGTACCAGCAGGTCAGGTCTGCCTGCCCAGCGATCAGAGTACCCAGCTCGTCCGCTTCGATCATCTGCTTGATCACCTGATGGCAGGCATGGAACCTCATCATGAAATTGACGCCAAGCTTGACGCCCGCGCTGGCGCAAGCCTCAACCATCTCTTCACACTCGGCCAGCGTCAGGGCCAGTGGCTTCTCGCAGAGCACGTGCTTGCCAGCCTCGGCCGCGGCCATGACTTGCCCGTGGTGCAGGTGAGTGGGCGTGGCGATGTAGACGGCGTGGATCCGGTTGTCGCCCAGCACATCATCGGGATCGGTGGAGTAGAACTCCGCGTTGAACTCCTTACCGACTGCCTCGGCAGCCTCTCCATTGATGTCCTGGACGCCGAACAGTCGCGCGTCTTCGCAGGGCACGATCCCTTCGGGGATCGTTCTACGTCTAGCGATCCCACCACAACCGATCACTCCCCAGTTTACAGCCATAACGGCAACACCTCCGACTGTCAGATTTCCGTCCGTTTCGAGTTTGGGCTAATACTAGCAGAAAGCAAATTCCGCGTCAAGAAAA
>CAZHFJ010000038.1:0-5208 GCA_964531145.1 uncultured Candidatus Saccharibacteria bacterium
CGCAAGCTGTTGAGGACGACGGAAACCGAAGAAAACGCCATTGCTCCGGCGGCGATTACGGGCGAAAGAATACCGGAAATTGCCAGAGGAATGGCAATAACGTTATAGAAAAAAGCCCAAAATAAATTTTGTTTTATTGTGCCAAAAGTTTTATGAGAAAGTATGATGGCTTCATAAACTTTCTCCAAATCACTCTGGACTAAAATAATTTGTCCGGCTTCTTTAGCAATATCAGTGGCATTACCCATAGCAATCCCCAAATCGGCTTGAACCAAACTTGGTGCGTCGTTAATGCCGTCACCGACAAAAACCACTTTCTCTCCGTGTTTTTGTAATTTTTTAACCTCGGCTGATTTTTCTGAAGGCAGAACTTCGGCAATGACATTATCAATTTTAAGTTCATTAGCCACGGCATTTGCGATTTTCTGATTGTCACCGGTTATCATCGCAACAAAAAGTCCGAGTTTTTTCAAACCGGAAATAACTTTTTTCGATTCATCGCGAATCTTGTCGGCAATAACAATATAGCCAACAAGATTTTTATCGTGAACGACAAATAATAATGTGCCAATTCCAGAATCAGACGAATTAATCGCCACTTTTGCAAAATCGGCATTAACTTTTAGTTCCGAAAGAAGTTTAATATTGCCAAGGGCGATGATTACTTTATGCTCCTGACATTTAGCAGTCAAACCCTTACCTTTCAACTCCTTAAAATCGGAAATTACCGTTGTCTGGATTTTTTTCTCTTGCGCATAGCCACTGACCGCTTTTGACAGCGGATGCTCGGAATTATTGGCCAAAGACGAGGCGATTTTTAAAATTTTATCATCCGGAAATTTATATTTACGGTTGACAACAATTTTTTTCACCGCCGGAGTGCCTTTTGTTAAAGTCCCGGTTTTGTCGAAAATTATTGTTGAGATATTTTTTGCCCGCTCAAAACTATCGCCGGTTTTAAATAATATGCCGTTTTTTGCCCCGCGGCCGCTGCCAACCATAATTGCTGTTGGCGTTGCCAAACCGAGTGCGCATGGACAGGCGATGACCAAAACGGCAACGGCATTTATTATCGCTATTGATATATTGCCGCCGAAAAAATACCAACCAAGAAAAGTCAGTGCTGCAATTAGCAAAACTGCCGGTACAAAAATTCCAGAAACTCTGTCAGCTGATTTCTGAATCGGTGCTTTTGAGTTTTGGGCCTCTTCGACGGTTTTAATAATTTGCGCCAAAACTGTGCCTTCGCCAACCTGCGTTACTTTAATTTTCAAAACTCCGTCAAGATTAATCGTCGCGCCAAAAACTTTAGCACCCTTATTTTTCTCGACCGGTAAAGATTCACCGGTCAGCATTGATTCATCAATACTTGATGATCCATCAATAATTTTGCCATCAAGAGGAATTTTCTCACTCGGTCGAACGATAATTATATCACCAACTTTTACCCCATCTACTGAAACTTCAATTTCTTTGCCGTTTTTCAGAACACGCGCATTTTTAACTCCGAGTTCCATTAGAGCTCGCATCGCTTCACCGGCTTGGCCGGTAGAAAGCGCTTCGAAATATTTTCCCAGAAGTATTAATGTGATAATGATTGCTGCCGATTCAAAGTATCCGGCTCTACCCGCAAACATCGCCCAGACGCTATAAATATAGGCGGCTAAAGTGCCAACGGAAATTAATGTATCCATGTTGGCTTGAAATTTTGCTGCCTGTAAAACGGCCATTCGATGAAAACGCCAGCCAAAAATTAAAACGACAATTGTAGCCAGAATCAGATTTATCCAAACAATTAAATCTTTAGCAAAAAATTGTATTCCTAAACTTAGCATCACGAACATTTGCAGAAGAAGAGGTAGGGCAAAAATAGCGGAAAAGATAAATGCGTTTCTGGTTTTATTAATTTCCGAATTGCCATTGGCCATATGGCTATGGCCAATATTCATCGTCTCTTCCATTATCCGATAGCCGTTTTTTTCGATCAGCTGGCGAATTTTTTTCTCATCAATTTGTGCCGGATCATATTCAATCAAAGCTTTTTTAGTTGCAAAATTCACATTGACTTTTGCTATACCTGGCGTTTCTCGCAGCGCTCTTTCATTGCTGACAGCGCAACTCGCGCAGGTCATATCAGCAATTTGTAAAATTATTTTTTTCATTTTTACTCCACAATGAATTTACCGCGAACCATGCCCATCCAACAGCTAAAATTTAGCGTTCCGGCTTTTTCCGGCGCGGTGAATCGAACAATGTTTTCTCCGGAATCCAGTTCGGCCTTAACATTCAAACTTTTGATAATAATTTTGTTGGTGCAGCCAGTCAAATCGTCTCCATAAATCCGCCATTTGACCGGCACGCCCTTCTTCACTTTAAGTATACTCGGTTCAAAGCCGGAAGCGGTGACGTGCATCTCGACAATTTGTTCGCCGGCGATCGGTTTATCTTCGGCTGCCGTTTGTTTGTCGTCAGAACTGGAGACTACGCCGGATTTTACTCCCAAAAGAGAATATCCCGAAAGAAAAGTAGAAATTGCGAAAATTACAACCAAAATCCCGGCGGCTTTTTTGACAATTTCGATCCTTCTTGACTTGGCCCAGGAAGCAGTTGTGCCGACAACCATTAAAATTGGTAGTGTGCCCAGAGCGAATAGCACAAGCGTCAGCCCACCAGTTAGAAAACTGCCGGAGGCCAGGGCGAAAATTTGCATTGATTGGGTAAAGCCACAAGGTAGGAAAAATGTCAGCCCGCCAAGAAGATAAGGTGCTGCTTTATGCTCTGATTGTTGCAGAGAATGCCAATTTTTTGTCAAAACGCTTGGCATTTTTATGCCGACATCAGTGATTGATGGTAAGATGCCCAAAATATTCAAGCCGAGCCAAGCCATAACAACGGCGATGATAATAGTGAATATTGAGATAAAATTGCCGGAAATGTTAATCTCTCCGCCAAGCAATCCCAAGACTCCACCGAGCAAAAAGAATGTTATTAGCCGTCCAAGATGAAATTGCAAGTTGGGCTTTAAAGCTGTTTGATAAAAATCGCTTCCCCTAGTTTGGTATTTTTCAGCGAAAGCGATTACGACGGTGCCGACGACTGCTAAACAAGAGGAAAGTGAGGCAACAACACCGGCTAGAACTGCGATCCCAAACGAGATATTTTTACTGCCAATAGCTATCCCTTTAAACAATCCCAGATTTTGAAAAATTTTATAAAGGCCAAGAAGTATCAAGGCAATCGAAATTGACCAGAACCACTCCCAAGCTGTGTGAGATCCACTGATCTTAGCCAGTCTTTGTTCTGAGATTCTGTAGTCATATTTTTTACCAATCTTTTGAAATTCGGAAATATGTGGCTGAATATCTGAATAGTATATATCAGCTGAATCATCAGCGCGGTTTATCTTAATATTTGCTATGCCGGCAATTTTGCGAAATTCACTGTCAAGGAGCTTTTCACAACTGGCGCAATGCATTCCGGCAATGTAAATTTTTTTTGTTTTCATTTTATCATGGTAATTTGTAAGATTTCTTCAATCATTTTTTGCTTCTTTTTTTCATCTGTGCCTTTCATTGCTGTTGTAAGGCAGGAATGTAAATGCCGTTCGAAAATTTTATTATTAGCCGAGCGGAGCAAGCCGATGACCGCCAAATTTTGTTGAAGAATATCGATACAATATTCACCATCTTCCAACATTTTTATCACTTTTGTCAGATGGGTAATGGCTTTTTTCAAGCCGGTTGAAATTTTTTTATCTTGTTCCATAATTGTTGCTATAATAATTATACCTACCCCCTAGGTATTTAAAGTATACTTGATGGTCTAAATTTTTGTCAAGTGTTATAATATAGCAAAGAATTAAATTAGAGGAGGAAAAATGCGATTGGAAGGAAAAGTTGCGATTATTACCGGTGCCGGATCGGGAATTGGGAAAGCGTCGGCAAAACTATTTGCCAAAGAGGGGGCGAAAGTCGTAGTAGCAGATTGGTCGGAAGAAGGCGGCCGACAAACTGTTGAAGAGATCAAATCCGCCGGCGGCGAGGCGATTTTTATCAAGACCGATGTCTCAAAAGCGGCCGATATTGATGCGATGGTTTTAAAGTGCCTTGAGGCATTCGGCAAATTGGACATACTATATAATAACGCCGGCGTTGCGCCGATGGGCAAAATTGAAAATTTCTCCGAGGCGGATTGGCAAAAAGTTATTGATGTTGATTTAAAAGGCGTATTTCTTGGCTGCAAGCGGGCGATTCCGGAAATGGAAAAACAGGGCCGTGGCAAAATTATTTCAACCGCTTCGATTGCCGGTATGGTTGGTTTTGACGCAATTTCCGGCTACTGTGCGGCAAAAGGCGGAGTTGTCAATTTGACTCGGGAGTTGGCATTGGAGTGCGCGCCGAAAAAAATTAATGTCAACGCCATCGCGCCGGGAATTATCGAAACAAATATGACCAAGGATATTTTAGCTGATCCGAAGCAGAAAGAGGGAATGCAGGCCGGAACGCCATATCCGCGGCTTGGCAAGCCGGAGGATATCGCTTTTGCCGCGCTTTATTTGGCCTCGGAAGAATCCGACTTTGTTACCGGTCATACTTTAGTTGTTGACGGTGGCTGGATCGCAAAATGACCTACAGGGATCTTTAACACGGATCTTCACGGATAGAAAAAATCTTAAAATATATTTGTAAGCAAAAATCGGCTTGAGCCGATTTTTGCTATAATCAAAATTATGAAATTAAAACGGGAATTTTTTGAACGAGATACTTTGGAAGTTGCCCGAGATCTGCTGGGGAAAATTATTGTTCGGGAAATTGGCGAACGAATTATTAAAGCTAGAATTATTGAAACTGAAGCATATTGTGGAGTTGAGGATAAGGCTTGCCATGCGCGGCACGGTAAGACCAAGCGAAATGCGCCGATGTGGGGCCCAGCTGGTTTTACTTATGTTTATTTATGTATGGGATTGCATAATTTGTTAAATATCGTCACCGGTGAAAAAGACCAGCCGGAAGCAGTGCTGATTCGCGGAATTATTCCGTTGACTGGCACCAGTAAAAAATTCAAAAGTTATGGTCCGGGGAATCTGACTAAATATCTAAAAATTAATCGTGGTCTTAACAATCACGATACTATATATAGTAGGCAACTTTGGTTTGAGGACGATGAATTTGCGATTGCATTGAAAAATATCACATCTGCCCCGCGCAT
>CAZHFJ010000038.1:5308-6918 GCA_964531145.1 uncultured Candidatus Saccharibacteria bacterium
ATCATTGCATTAACTTTTGAAAGCTCCGATTTAAGTCCGGAGATTTCTTCGGCTTGATTTTTAATTATTGTCTCCATGTTGGCAATTTTAATTTCGGCAATTTTTGTGTTGTGCTCTTTATTTACTGAAAGCTCCTTAATTTGCGTTTGATATTTGCTTGCCAAGTCCTTTGCCAAATTTTCCTCCGCTTCTTTTACTTTTCTATCAATCAAAGCCGGCATTTCAGCGATTTGCTTCTCCATTTCGGCAATTTCCTTTTTCCGGTCGGAAATTGCTGTTTCCTTCTCCGCTATCGCTTTTTCCCTGGCAATTTTATCAGCCAAATATTCATCGTGTTCTTTTTTTCTTAAAGTGCCTAAATTATATCCATACTCCTCTTCTTGCCTCTGGCGTTGAATTTCCAAATCAACTTTTTTTTCCTTAAATTCGTTTTCAAGTTTTTTCTCCTCAATAATCCATTTATTTTTAACTTCTTCCATTTGATGCTGAAGATCTCTTTTCTGATTTTCAAAATACTTGACCAGATCCTCTTTATTTTGGCGGATTTGTTCCGAAGTTTTATAGAGTTCTCCCAGATCACCAAGGAGGGATTTAGTAATTTCATCAAACTGACTACTCAAATTTATTTTGGTTTCCGAAAGTTTTTTAATTACATCATTGACCGAATCATCGCTTTGGACAGTCATCTTCTCATCGGAAATTTGAGCGATAGCTTCGTTGTAGGCCTCCCAGAGTTCAAGTTTGGTGCTTTTCTCGCTGACTTTTTTCTCTTTTTGCGTTGGCATAAGACCCTTTCCTTTTAGTATATTCTATTTAGTATATTTTAAATTATTCCCAGTTTATCACAATCTGAAAATAATACAATAGTTTCTATATTTTTCCGGGACTAAATTTCATTTCGGTGGGAATTTTCGATTATCCCTCACCTCAACACAATAGAGTGTTGAGGTGAGGGAGTTAATCGTTTTTGTTTTGGAGTTTTTTTCGAGTTTGTGCTTCTTCCCGAAGGAAAGCGCGGATACCAATACCGGCAGAAATTTTTGCTGTAGGGTATAATTTTTTTAAAGCTTTCTGGAATTTTTCCGGCTTGTAACGATAGTGCTTTAGCATCTCATCGAAATATTTTTCAAAAAGTTTCTCTTTGGATTTCGAATTTACGGCTTTTGCAATTGTATTTGTTGACGCTTTTATTTTTTCTTCAATTTCGCTGTAAGTAAAATCTTTGGCGATCATTCGCAAAATTGCCAGCCGCTGGCCAATCACGGCGATTTCACTTTCGGTAAATAAAATTTTAACCAGCGCTTCCGCTTCGATCACATTCTTTGTCGATGCAATAAAATCAACTAGTACATAATATTGCTCATCTGACAGTTCCTCATTTTTGAAATTTCCAACTTTTCTCATATTTCTCCTTTTATTATTAGTTCTATTGTAAAAGATTATATCCCTTATCGCAACACTCTATTGTGTTGAGGTTAAGGGATAATCTGGTTTTTGGTTTATAAGAATGGATAATTGGTAATTATGAATTACTTGTAGAATTTTCTAGCCAATTTTTACTACCATGGTTAAATGGTGCCCTTGAAAATGAGAAAAAACACATGTAGTTG
>CAZHFJ010000039.1:0-6899 GCA_964531145.1 uncultured Candidatus Saccharibacteria bacterium
GTTGTTGCTGGGCATTATTGATCTCGTCGGCGGTCTTGGCTACGGCTAGCGCGGCTCGCGCCGCTACGAGATCGTGGTACATCGAATAAGTTTTGTAGGCCGTACCAGCAGGCAAACCGAGGGCGCCATCTGCAAAGTTGGTGATTTTGTTTACTGCCCAGTCAGTGTAAATTGTTTTCAGGCCATTTATCTCCTGGCCGCTGCCAGTTAAATATTTATCCTGCCAGTAATTGCCGGTTTTCAGTCCATAAGCCAGCGCCATAAAGGTTCCTTCCTGGAAGCTGACACCAAAAACCTCATCCAATTTAGAGGTAAGCCACTTATCAAAATTCGGCAATTTGCCGTTCTGGACCAGAGCATCGAGATCAAAATCAGAGGGGTTGCCGATAAAAGATTGAAGATCGCCAATTATGGCTTTTACGGCGTCAACGTCGCCAATAGAAACACCCATAATTTCTAGGCTGCCCAGGTAATTCGTTACCAAGTTGGTGAGCATAACAGTTTTTTCAAAACCACTGCCCGAAAGCATGGTGCGAGTAAAGCCGGGTGGGAAGTTTTTGTCAACTTGATAAAGTTTAGCGTCACCCATACGATACATTAAACTCATACGCAGGTCTTCTCTGGCTTTATTTTTGGCCAATTCTTTTGCCTGGTTAAAGCCCTCGCGATCGTTGTCGGAAAGCGAGCCAGCAGTGCTATCGTAAGTTGCCTGGTCGTCAAGTGCAGGATCATAAGAGTAATCCTTGGCAAATTCACTTTTAATCGAATTCAGCTCGCTTTGAGCACTGCCATAACTGTCGGTGGTGTAATAAAATGCGCTGGGATTATCAACTGGCAGACAATCCGCATAAATCTGGCCCGGAGGGCACTGAACGCCGTAGAGATACTGAGATCCAGTCATCTCAGAATCATTTGTAATATCACCAGAGGGCGACTGGTTTTTGATTGATGTCAAATAGTTTTTCCCAGCCCGGTCAGCAAATTCATTTTCTAGGCCATAGCTGCCCATAAATGCATAGCGAATATCTTCATAAGTGATACGATACTGCTGGGGCAGATTTGGCGAGGTTGCGTCGCCATAAATATGAAGAGCTTCGGCAGCTTTAACTGCAGCTGACATCTGTAGTAAGCGCAGATCGCCGCGAATCAAAGCCTGGCTGTCAGCAGTGATGAGTGCGCTGGTCCAACCAGCGTTGTTAGGATAGGGTTGGGGCAAGATACCGCCTTCCGCTAGATAGTTATAGAAGAGAGTTCCTGCCATAGTTTCAGCAGAATACTGCCAGCAAGAAGATTCCCCCGAGTAAGGGAAACGACATCCAAAATTTTTGTATGTTTGGGTGAATGAACCAGCATTGTTAGGATCCAGGCCTAAGGATGCGTCAAGACGGCTTAGGGCGATATCTAAGAATATTTTTTTTGCCGCCTCGGGATCGCGGATAATTGATTCTAGAGTGCTTTGTGGCAAACCAAGCTCCTGATCGAGGTTAACTCCAAACAATTGTGACAGCTGTCGAAAAATTACATCGCGGTCGCAGCTCCCGCTATCCTGGCAATTTTGAATATTTGTTATCAGCGACCTGACGTCTAGGTACGACTTGTAAATGTCTTCCCAGTTATCAAACCCAAGCATGCCAAGAACTCCAGGCAGCTGATCCATTATTACTTTGTTAGCTACTTCGCGGCGATACTGGTCAGGAGAGATTGTACCGGTAAACAACTTCTGGGTCGTGCCTTGAGGTAGGCCGAGCATCCCATCAATTGTGGCCGCTCGAGTGCGGAATTGATTCTCATGATATTGCTCGTTAGTTGTCGGGTTGGCAATTGGTACCCAGGATTCCGTAGTGCTGTGAGAGCTAACATAATCAGCAGCAGTTCGGCCAACTTGTTGACTGGCGTCATGAACTCCAGCTTCTGTTGCGCCGCTAGGGAAGTCAGTAATTTTATCTGCTTGCCTGAACATCTCTTCTTGTGGTGATTGCCGATACATTGGGTCATTAGCAGCAAATTCTGCGATATCGTCAAATGCTGGAGTGATAACCTTTTCTGCCGGCAAGCCAAATGCCCGAGAAAAATTTACTGAGCCGACATTGTTAATCAGCTCGGCCAAAGTGGTACCGTGGAAACTGCGAGACGGCAAACCGAGCGCATCTTCAATCTTAGCGCCACCAATATTTTCATAAATGTTGCCGGAGAGCGAAACTGTTTTCAGACCAAGGAAGCTGCCCAAGAAATTACCGCCAAGTTCAGCCAAGGAGCATTGACGCAGCAGCAGATTTGGCGCTTCAATGATTCGCAGCATCAAAGTTGGCGAAATATTTAACTGCTCGGAAAGATAGCGGGAGCCGATGCGATAGGCAACTTGGCGACCGTTGCCAGAAAGCAGGTCGTAAATATCTGTGGCATCAATCTTTAGGCCGCCAAAAGTCAGTCCAGCACTGCCCAAGAGCGCAGAAACAATTTTGCGTTCAGCAGCTCGGCGGCCGACAGTTTCGAGGTATGGAGCAATCGGCTTAAGCCCGCCGCTTGTATCCTTAATATCTTTAAGATTCTGTCGCACAAATAGGGCCTGAAGAGTGTCATAAGGCACACCGGACATATCAGCATAAGCGACCAAATCAGTGTCGGGGAAAGCCTCGACCGCATTCGAATCGGAGAGGAAGCTGTTCAGACGATTTTTCAGATCTCCGGCATTGGTTCTGGCGCCAACAATGCTTGCCATCCCTTGGGCCAAAGCATCAATAAACTCAAACTGCTTTTCTTCATATTTGCTGTCATTCTTTTCAGCATAAGCACGAGCTTCGTTCATACTCGGGAAAGAGTGAGTAGCGCCGGAGTTGTCAGTGTAGACATAGGAATTGTCTTCAAAATAATCGCTGATTGTAAATTTAATACCTTCGCCCTGCTCGTATCGTAGAGTTATCGGGCAAGCTCCGGATAAATCCTGGTCAGGATTATTTGGGTCAGCGCCGAGAGTGGCCGACGGCTTGCCGGCAAATTCATTGTGCAGATTGTAGCTAACACGTGAAGCAAGATTTTCCTTTTTTGCCTGGTCAAGAGTTTTTTCGCCGGAGAGTACTTGCTTAAAAGCTGAAACCACTGATTCTGAGATGCCAAAAGCGCCAGCTATGTCACGGACCTCGCTGTTACCAAGTTGACCTTCAGTCAAAGCTTTACCGTTGAGGAAACTGGCGGTTGTGCCATCTTTAAGCCCAAGTTGCTCGTCGATTTGCTTTGAGGCCAAAATTATACTCGAAATAGAGGAAACCTGCCCGTGTTCAATAGTAGAGAACTCCCCAGGCAATTTCAGCGCCCGCATAATTTGAGCCCCGGCTTCAGCCTCGGAAATGCCAAATGTTTGGGCAACATGAGTCTTAACATCAGAGAGCGTTGCTTTGGCCGCCGGCACATCGCCTTGGAAGAAATAAGGAGGCATATTAAAAGCTTCTTCAATTTGTGCCTGGCCAATTGCTCGAAAAAAGGCATCTTTACCACTCTCTTTTTCGCGGCTGGCGTCAGAGGCGAAGCGGGCATAGTAGAGCAGAGCATTGGTTGGTAAATTAAGCGCTCCCTCGACTTTGTTGGCACCAACAGAAATCAGCAAATCTTTTGGCGAAATTTTGCCAGCCAGCATCAACAGAAGCGCAGCTTTGCTGATACCAGTACCGTCACCAGTGTCGGCAGCTGTTGTTCGATTTGAACCGATGGTGGAAATTTCATCAATATGCAAAGAAGACAGCTCAGACTGCTCTTTGCCGGCTAAAATCTCATCAACGCAGTGGACGATGGTGGTAATATCAACCAGGGTGGCGTTGGATTTGTCACGTAGGGATTGGTTCTCGGAGTCTCGGCCGTTGTTTATTAAGCTAATAATATTGTCAACAGTTACGGTAATCTGGCGGATAGAGTTAAGTGCGCTCCCAGCTGAAGAGAGCGAACCAACATCAATTGTCGCTAGCTTGAGTTGTAGGTTGTTGATCTCTTGTTTTATCGCCCCAGAGGTCGGATCATCGGTTGAAAAACTTGCCCAATCATTTTTGATTTTATCAACTTTATCTTTGATGATGCTGATGCGGGTACGGTAAAATTCAATATCGCGCAGGAAAGAGGTAATCTCGGGATGGTCAGCCAAAAATTTCGCCTGAGCTTGCTCAGCTAGACTGGAATTGCGGACCGAGTCGTAGAGCGCTTCCTCACCTAGATTCTTAAAAACAACTTCTGGCTTGACAGTTTTGCAGCCAAATAATCTGAAGAAGTCGCCGCGCCTAAGGCCCGAGGAAGCCACAAACTGATCTTCGGGCAGAGTGACGTTCATTGTTGTTGTCGCGCCGGTGACTTCGTTAGTGGTTACCGTGACACCGCCAACAACCATCTCCGACGGCAGAGTACAATCATCACGGAATAAGCTCTCATTCAGCCATTTCATTATCGCCGCTCTCGTGTTTGAATTGGTGCTTAAAGCGGAAGCTAGATGCTCAATACCGATATCGCGGTAGTTGCCGGTTTGATCTCCTCCGATAGTAAATATTTGCTGGAAGCGGAGGTTTGCCAAAACCGTTGATGACCAGTCTGGCAGAGCAGTATTTTGGTTAACTGCCAGGCGCATTGCGTTACCAGCAGCAGATGGAGTGGCATATTCAGCGATGATGCTATTAACTACCTTTGAGCCGATAGATCGGGCATAGTCGTCTGGCGATCCTCTGCCCTCGATGTAGCTGGCAGTGATGCCAAAATCAATACCAAGGCGATCGTCAACTGATGAAGGATTGTAGAAAATGAGATCAATCTTCCGGTCGCCAGCAGCTTGCTTTAATTTTTGATAAGTAGTATCAGACTGAAAAGTCCCAGATGGAAGGCGCAGCTCATCTTCAAGCACTCGCCGGCCAACAGAAAGCGCCATTGACGCCGGATCCATACTATTAGTCAACGAACCTTCAGGCACTCCAAGTTCAGCCTCAACATGGCGCCGGCCGATACTGGTTAAAATTTCGTCGAGATTGGTGCCTTTTATTGAGCCAAACGGCAGCCCTAGTTTCTTCTCCAACACTGCTTCGCCGATTTTTGTCTCCAGATCAGAAAGATCAGTGATGTCAGCTGCCAGAAATGCCTCTCGCGGCAAATCAAGCTTATCGGCCAAAATTAAGCCGCCGATTTTCTTGATTGTATCCGTGAGTGAGAAACCCGAGAGGGAATTATTTGGCGAATTGATAATTTCGCCGATCATTGCTTCGCCAATCATACCTAGGATATCAGAAAATGAGCTGTCGGAGAGATCTTGGTTATAATCAGCATCAATACCGAATTCATCTAAAATATCTACCAGTTCGCCAGAGGCGATATTTTTCAAATTTAAGTTGAGACTGTCATAATTTGGCGGCGGCGATTTGTCGTAGCCCTCGGAGGTTTGCCAAGCCAATTTAATCGGTGTTGGTGGCTGAGGGATTTTTTTATCAGAACCGAGGCGCTTTTTCTTAATTAGAGTACAACGAATATCATCAACTTCAGAGATATCCACCGCTTCGCCCTTGTAATGGGTGGAGATATTTTTCTCCTCTTTCGTATCAGTGAATATTAACTCTCCCTGACTGCGGCCATAACTGTCAACTACAGCTGCCTGGGCTTCTGGGCCTTGAAGATCACCACTTTCTTCAACTTTATCTTTGTCAGCGTTTTGTAAGTCAGCGATAGTATTTAGCTCATCCGTTTGCTTTTTTTGCTCCTGCTTTGCCAGCTTTTGATAAATTGTATCTGATTCACGCGAATACATTCTGGCATCGCGATCGTAATTTCGCCGCAGGCGATAAACTTTAATTCGTTCGTGGCCGGCGCCACCCTGATTTTTCGGCGTTACCAGATTAACCAAGAGCTTAAGAATTCTTTTGTCAATAACGATTTTGTCTTTGGCGTAATTGATAATGGCGTCAGAAGATTCCTGATCGTATCTGAGCATATCGGCGGCAGTGGTCTCATCAACGCCGGCAATGCAGGCAAAGTTCTGGAGGTCATTTTTCAGATTGCTGACAATTCTTGAGCGCGCCTGCTCCTGGGCACGCTCGACTAATTTCTGGTATTCGTCACCTTTTTTGTTTTTGGCAGCTAAAACGTCGGCCAGAGGCATATTAAGCGCCACCGCCAGCGAATCAGGATTATTGACGTAGTCTGGGATAACATTGCCGAGACAGGAAAGAATCCGAATATCTTGCATGTCCGCCGGATTAAGTACCAATCTCTGTTGATTAGTGAAAAGATTTTCTGTCGCCCAAAGGAAACTTTGAGAAGGCATCTCTGGTTTAGAAAAATCGTAATTACTGGCAAAGAAGGCATCTATATTTCTGATTGTGTCTGGAACAGGATTAACTGGTGGTTGTAAATTAATATCCGATTCAGCTTGATCTGGTCCGTCATCAGACTCATCATTGCGACCAAGCATTTGGTAATTATAACCTGGGTCTTCTTCACCATCGAATAAATCATTTGCTGCTTTTGCTTTTGGTTGGAAACTCTGTAATAATGCTGGCGGCAAAATTAGCGTCAGGACGGTGATGATGACTAGATTTTTGACTAAAAACTTTTTCATCCTAATTCAAGTTAAGGGCGGCTTTATCACGTTCCCAAAGATATTGACCAACCTGACCGTATTTACGGCTGGCAATATCTTCTCTGGTCGTTACAACAGCCTGGCCGTCTTTATAAAGCTCAAAATGCAAATGAGGATGAGTGATCCCGCTCTGTATACCGGTTAGTTGTCCAATTTGGTTTCCAACCTGAACATGATCCCCTTGATTGAATTTGACTGCTTGCATGTGCATGTAGACTGCGAGGTAATGACCATCTAAACTTTTGATCTCAAGATAGGTGCCAAGCACGCTGCCTCTCTTGACGACTGTGCCTTCGAAGGCAGC
>CAZHFJ010000040.1:0-6481 GCA_964531145.1 uncultured Candidatus Saccharibacteria bacterium
TTTGGTTCGGCGGTGGCGCGGGCGAGGGCCCAAAGGGCAATGCCCCAAATCATCAATGAAGCGATGCCCATAATTGCAATTACGATGGCGGAAATTATTAAAACCCGCGTCCACTTTTTTTTGTCGCCGCCCAGAGTGATAAAATTCTTGGCTTTGTCAAGAAAATTAGAAGACGAACTACTGTCAGCAGCGTCAGGTGACTCATTTTGTTCCGCTGTTTCGTTCATGAATTACAAAATAATTTTCAATTTAAAATTTAAAATTTAAAATCAATTTAAAAACAAAAAACATAATTTAAAATTTAAAAACAGATCAGCCCTGGTTGATTTGGAAATTTTATGAAAAATCATCGAAAGCTCATGGGCTTCTTTCCAAAGTTTGGCAATCGTATTCTTTTTGTCAGGATAGCAGGTTGCCAACATTCGCAGCCAATGTCGAGACTCTTGGGATTCCTTTTTGCAGATGTAAATTTTATTGGCGAAATCTTTCTTTGAACTTGCTCCGTTAGTTTCCAGATAATTTGCGCCAATCGAGGTCGCGGCTCTAATCAGTTGGGAAATAATTGGTCTCGTGATTGTATTTTCGACAATTCCTTTGCAAAGTAAAATTACATTTTCAGCAAAGATCGCGGTTCGTTCTTCAAGGTCATATATTTTCTCGTTTTTAAATTCTGGCATTTTAAATTCATTTTAAATTTTAAATTTTAAATTTTACAACTCCTGTTGATCCGTTGGAGTTGTTCCGGCTTGGGCCAGCAGTTGTTCCGGATTGGTGGTGATTATCTGATCTTCCGAATAGGAAGCGATGACTTTTATTGCCACATGATTTAAGCCAGCAAAGAATAATCCCTCGCCGATATCGCTCTCCAGGAGCAGATATTTTTCACCTTCGGTCAAACCAAATGTCTCGGCGACAATATCAACCGAAGCGGTTGATTGTTTCAACAGCACCTGCATTGAAGAGTTGGAGACAATTGCCTTCCCAAAGCGCGAGGAGAGAAAGTCCTCAACATCCTGGGAAATAATTGTCAAACCGAGATAGTATTTCCGCGCCCGTTTCGCCAAGCCGTGAAGAAATTTCGCCGAATCCTCATATTGCATCATCCACCAGGCCTCATCAATAATCATTAGACGGCGGCGCATATCCATCCGGATTTTCGTCCAAATATAATTTAGGATTATGTACATCGCCGCCGGCCGCAACTGCTCCTCCAGATCGCGAACGGAGAAAACGACAAAACCCGGTTTAAGTTCAAAATTTGTCGGCGCATTGAAAAGCCCGGCAAAAGTTCCCTCGACATATTTCGATAGCCGGCGAGTAATGCTTTCAGTGCCGTTCATATTTGACAGGACATTGTAAAGATCCTGCATAATCGGCGGCTCGTTCTTCTGGCTTTCAGGGTCGGTAGTAATATCTTTCAGCGCATAGGCTTCGTACAAACCTTTCTCAACCAGCGCGTCTTCTTCTGGCGTCAGGCCGCCAACCATTAAGTTTATTAGGCCATGCAAAGAAGAAATAGTTGAGCGTAATATATCTTCACCTGATTCTTTTTCCGGATCAAGGCCACGAGGCAGATCAAACGGATTGATTCGCTGTTGAGAGTTTAGAGAAATTCGCAGATATGAGCCGCCGACCGCATCGCAAAGATTTTTATACTCATTTTCCGGATCAACAATGATAATGTCAGTGCCAAACATCAGGGAGCGCAAGGCCTCAAGTTTTATCATATAAGATTTGCCTGAGCCAGATTTGGCGAAAACCACAGAATTAGCATTCTCAAGATTAAAACGGTCAAAGATGATCAGAGAATTATTGTGGCGGTTAACACCATAAAGAATGCCATCCTCCTGGGTCAACTCCGAGGAAGTAAAAGGAAAAACAGATGACAAAGATCCCGTATCTAGATTGCGGAGAACTGAAATGGCATCACGCAGAAGCGGAGCAGTGGCGACAAAGCCGCTGTCCATTTGCAACAGCGTCTCTTTAGTGTAGATCAGCATGCCACCTAAGGTTGATTCAAGCTGTTTAGTCAGGGTGCCTAGCTCTTCTAGGGTATGAGCGTAAATTGTGAAGTAAAGGCCTAGCTGGAAGAGTCGAACTTCGCCACGCTGGAGCACATCCCGTAACGCCTCAACATCACCGAGCGCAGTTTCCAGCTCCGGGTCGCGCGGCGCGCCCTTTTCCTGGGCAATCATCATTGATGACTGAATTTTTCCGACTTGGGTTTTCAACTCTCTCATCACATTGGCGGTTTCCAGCGGATGAATATGCAAGCCAATGTCCATAGTAATATCATAATTGATAATCGGTGATAGCCAGTTGGCTTCTAGATAGCGGGGATAGGTGTAGACGAAAAGAGTTTTGCAAAAAGTATCTCCAAGTTGTAAGTAGCCTGGGTTGATAACAAATGCTGCTGGGGCAATAATGTCTCTGACACTCAGCATGCCCTCGTGGAAGACCTTTTCAGCTTCGCGCTGGTCTAGGGTTTCCTTAGCAATTATTCGGGCGTCTTGGGTTGGAGAAGCTGACGGCCGGGGATTGGGAGCAGATGGTTGAGGAGCTGTGGTTGGCGGTTGTTGTTCAGGCACGATTTGATTTTTCTGACGACTGACGACTGACGACTGACGACTGACGACTTGAATATCTTGTGGCGGTAGCTGAAATTTGCTAGTAGAGAGATTCTGATTTGGCCCTGGCTTCGAAAGACCAGTATCAGTACCCAAGTTTTTTGTTTGATCGCTCTGCCAAAAATCAGAAGCTTGGCTACCACTTACGGCAGGGGCGCCAAAGGATTGGTTTGGCGCCTGTCCACCAAGACTGAAGCCTTCTTTTGGAGGCGGGATTTGTGTCTTCTTTTGATTGTCTGAAAGGTCTGCCATATAATTTAGTTAAAAGTTTGAAGAAATATTCGAATTTTGATTTTTTGAATTTGATGGTTGTGTTTGCGTCGATTCGGGAGGGGGAGTTTGAACATTGGATGCCGCTGTTGGTTGAGTTGGCGCAGCAGCAGCGGGTCGTTGGTCAGTTTTTGCTTGAGCTGGAGCTTGTACGGCCTGAGCTTTCTCTGCCGCCTCTGCGCGTTTTTTCATCTTATCCTGTTCTTTGACATAGGCAGTGTTGTCAATGACTGGAGTTTCCTCCGTCGTGTTATGTGGCTTTTGCAGGTCGAACTGCCCAGTATCCTTTCTGCTGACAATGTTGACCTGGAGATTTTTCAGATCAGCTAATCGTTCTTTATCGGCGATTCCTGGATTATAGAAATTGTAAAACAACTCAATCAATTCGCGGGTGGATAGCTGCTTACAATGGAGACCGATAGAACCAAGCCCCGAGGCAACAACTGCTGCTTTTTCTCGTAACTCATCACCGCGAGCCTTAAACTCTTTTTCGGAGATTTTTAAAAGCGAGACGCTGTTGCCGCGGTTTAGTAACCGATCAACTAAAGACAGGCTCTGAAGCTCAATATTTTCCCAACCAATAACAAGATAAAAACGCTTTTTCATAATATTAGCCATGTTGATTAGCTCAGAGACAAAGTCGATATAATCGAGAGTCTGGACTTTTAAAAGTTCACTATCTTGCTCATTAGCCCGTTTCCTGAGTTTTTCAAGATACGGAGTCAGATCGAGCTTGCGAGATTGGACCAGAATCTCAATCGGGAAATGCAGAGAATTTAGAAAGCCTTGGAATTGAAAAATAATCGAGTTTTGCTCTCGTTCACTTTTTAGACCGAAATTAATTGCTGTAACCTCAAGAACTAAACGATAGGAACCACCTTTAAGTATGATGATACCATCCTCAACTCCAGCGATCTCGAGATTTTCTTGAGTCGAAGCAGCAATTTTTACTTTATCAGTAGCGATAACCCCTCCTACCCCGCCTTGCGGGGAAAATCCTAATTCCTAAGCTCTAAATCCTAAACATATTTGGAATTTATTATTTTGAAATTTGAATTTGTTTAGAAATTAGGATTTAGAAATTAGAAATTTCAATTCGCTGGTGGCGAATTGATCCGTCCTCTCTTATCAATTATTTCCGCCACTTTCTCAATCTCGGCTTTTGAATAACGTTTACCAGCGTACAGATCAGTAGTTTTTGCCACTCGTGGCTGATAAATCTCCACTCTAACATTTGACTCACCCTTATGCCAGATTCTAGTTTTTGGACTAGAGGTATAAATTAGCAGATTCTTTAAAAAATTACCGAATGGCCGGCCATTAACTTTAACAAAAACGATTAAGAAGGTAAAAATTGCCACTGGAATTGCCAAGATCCAGTTTAGGGGCGATGGCATAGTATTAAGAAGTAAATATGCAGCACCACCACCAACTACAGCATAAACAAACTGAACCATAGTCAGGGGTCCAACTATTCTATCCTCGATATCAATTTTTTGCGGCACTTTGAATTGCATTTTTAGACAAAAAACTTAAAACTCAAAACACAAAACTGAAACTCAAAACTATTCAATTAATTTTCTAATAATCACCATAAGTTTTGACTTTTGATTTTTGACTTTTGAGTTTCTGCAACTATTGTAGCAAATTTTCTTTAATTGTCGAAATTTAGGCTGCTCGTTGCAATTCCTGAGTGCCCGGTATTGATTTTTCCGCTTCGCCACCAAAAGCCTCAGCTAACTGGGCCAAGCTGGCGATCCATTCGTTGCCTCTCCCGCCCGGTTGGCCGTTTGGAGTTTTGCTGTTGTCAGGAATTCCCGGCTCGCCAAAGCCGCCAGCGGCAAAATCGAACCAGTCAAAGTCATCATCGTCATAATGTCCGGCGAGTTCGGCCCGGGCTTCTTCTGTTGAGGCAAGAATCCTTTCTTTGACCGCCGCTTTATCTTTCATCTGATCGGAGATTTTGTCAAAAAAGAATTTATTTTCCGCCAGCCAGCGGTCTTGCAATTCATTTTCGCCGGACTCAAATAGTTTTTTAACATTTTCCCAGGGCATAACTTCAAGTTGCGCCTCAATGAAACTGCCAAATTCACCGTTTGACTCGAGAAAAGCGGCGGTTTTCTCGGCCAAAAGTTCTTCAGTTAGCCAGCGTGATTTTTGCTCGATTTCTTCCGCTGTCGCGCCATCGCGATTCTTCACTGTCAGATATTGGTCAATGGCGTTTGTCGAGTGATATGTCTCTCGGAGTTTCAGGCCTTCACTGTCGCCAATTATCTCTTTGGTTTTTGCCAACATTTCATTATCAACAATTTCGCCCCAGCGATTCAAACCGTGAGCGAATTCGTGGCCCTTCACAATATGGGTGATATTTTGTGGCAGGCTGTCAATATCCTCAAATAATTCGTCATAGACGGTTATCACCAGTCGCTCCGGATTATAATCGGCGACGCGATTAAAGCCGTCAGGACTTTTGCCGCCATATTCGACTTTGCCGACAAGCGCCCGCAAGGTTTCAACATCAAAATGACCATCGGCGATAATTTCGGCCAAAGCCGAGCCAACCTTTGCTCGCTGCTCGGGTGAAAGTTTTTTATCGATAATTTTTCCCGCCGATTCAAAATAATCAATAATCCCAGCGAGATTCTCCGCTTTTCCGGCAAATTTCTCCGCCCAAGGCCCGAGATGTTGCATCAACTCTTCGTTTTCCAGCCCACCGGAGTCAACAAGCTTAAAGACCGTTCTTAAATCAGAGCTCATCTGTTTTTTCTGGCGCGCTTCTTTATCACGCGGGCTTTCCTCTTCCGGCACAACTGTTTTGATTTCAGGAACATTTTCCGCCGGCTCGGGAGTCGGCGCCGCTTCGGCATCAATCACATTCGGACCGGGTGCAATTTGTGTTTCCAGGGGAGTCATACAATAAATTTTAAATTTTAAATTTTAAAACAGTCATTTCGAGGAGGCACGACGAGAAATCTACCAGTTAAGTATTTGATCGAATAAATCATCCATTCCCGGATTTTTCTTTGCTATCAAAGCAATTTTCTTTTTCTGACTATATTTTTTAATTTGCTTTTCTCTTTCAATTGCCGATTTTGGATCTTCGCATTCTTCAAAGTAAAGCAATTTGTCCAAATTATATTTGGCGGTATATCCGGCGGTTATTTTATTTTTGTGTTCAAAAATTCTGCGAATTAAATTGTTGGTGACGCCGGTATAAAACAATGTGTGGTTGGTACAGGAAGTGATATAAACATAGTAAGACATAACTTGTATATTTCTCGTCCCGAAGCACATCGGGACTCGAAATGACTAAAATTTACTCAATATTTCAGCGATTTTTTTCGTCACTTTTGTTGTAAGTTCCTCAATGATTGCTGCTCGATCTAATTCTTTGCCTTTAAAATTTTCAAAATAAGAAGTCAGACCGCTGGCAAGTGCATCAAAAATTTTCTCCGCCCGCGCTGCTTTTTCCTCTGGTTTTAGTTTTTGAAATGCCGCCGCGATTCGGGGATCAGAAAGGACTATTCGCTTAGCGGCGGAACCGGCGAGAATGGCTAGATCACCCTTGCGGTTTAAGACGTTAC
>CAZHFJ010000041.1:0-6380 GCA_964531145.1 uncultured Candidatus Saccharibacteria bacterium
ATGGGTGGCAATATATCCCTGCCTGACGGCAGGCAGGTGTGGTAGTTTTTACTTCCTTATTTATTTCTCCCCATCAATTATAGCAGACTGGAACTGGCTCATCAATTCCTTAATTTTATCCCGATCGCCAGCTGTTTCAGCTTCAGCAATTTTCTCTGCAAACTCAGCTTTAGTCCTTTCCTTCTTTCTCTCAAAGAAATCCCTGACCAAATATTCGAATTCGCGTTCTATCATTCCCTCTTCATCTAGATCAAGATCTCGCATTGCTTCCAAGGCGTAAAGATCGAGCTTACTTTTAATTTCTGCTGGCAATTTTTTCAGCTCTTGGTTATGCTTCACCTTCTCAAATAATGCTCTGACTGCCTGATCCTGAAAATTGAGACCAAAGAAAGCCGTTGGGATTTTATCAATCAATTTTTTCTCTTGCCAAACAAGACCAGCGACTCTTTGCTCATAGTCAAGACCAACCTTCGCTTGAGCAGAAACTTCTCTCTCTTGGGTTACCTTGGCTTTTGACAGTTGGGCTGTAACCGCCGACTCTGATATCGCCAGCTTTTTGGCTAGGTACTTTAAATAATGTTCCTTTTCTAGATCATTTGAAATAATTTTGATCACTGGCAAAATTTCTTTGGAAATTTTTTTCTTCTCTCCAACATCAGTTATTCCTTGCTCTAAAACTAGGCAATCAATCCAATATTCTAGCGCTGGTTTGGCAGTTTTTATTCCCTGCTGCCAATTTTTTGGATCAGATTTAATCGCTTCATCTGGATCTTTAAAACCAGGTAGCGTGATAACCTTGGCATTGAGATCACTCTGGACTGCTAATGTGATCGCCCGCTTTAGTGCTGCTTTGCCGGCAGAATCAGAGTCAAAAGCAAAAATAGTATCTGGGCTGTAGCGAGCCAAAATTTTCAGTTGATCAGGGGTCAGTGCCGTTCCGGAGACTGCCACCACATTTCGAAAACCAGCTTGATGACAAGCGATAACGTCCATATTACCCTCAACCATTACAGAAAATCCTTGGGCGCGAATTTCAATTCTGGCTCTATCTAGAGCATAAATAGTTTTCCCTTTGGTATAAATTGGTGATTCGGCGGAGTTGATATATTTTGCTGGCGTTTGGACCTGCCTGCCGGCAGGCAGGTCATCTTCCAATGTTCGGCCGGTAAAAGCGATAACTTGCCCTGCGATGTTATTAATCGGAAACATTATTCGGCCGCGAAAGCGGTCATAGTAGCGGCCTTTTTCACCCAAAACCAGAAGACCAGCACGAGATATTTCTTTTTCTATGTAGCCTTTATTTTTCAAAAAACGCAAAAGCAAATCCCAAGATCTCGGCGCATAGCCGAGTTGAAAATTTTCGATTGATTCTTTTTTTAGACCGCGATTGACTAAATATTTCCGTGCATGCTGCGTCTTCGGATGATCGGTTAAAATTTTATGATAGAGCCGCGCCGCCAGATTATTTATTTCAAAAAGTTTGGTCTTTTCCGACGGCTGATACTCCTTTTCTCCGTAATGAATTGACCGGCGCGGTTTTAATTCGACACCGGCGCGACCGGCCAGAAGTTTCAGCGCGTCGTAAAATTCCATCCCCTCGATTTCTTCAATAAAAGTGTAGACATCTCCACCCTTTGAACATCCGAAGCATTTAAAACTCTGCCTCTCCGGCGAAACCATAAAAGACGGGGTCTTCTCTGAGTGAAACGGACATAATGCTTTATAATTGACGCCAGCTTTTTTCAATGTTAAATAGCCGCCGATCAAATCGACAATGTCAATTTTGCTTTTGACTTCCTCAACTTCATCCATAAATCCAATATAGCGCAAAATCAAACAAAATTGTAATTATAAAACCTCTCCCGCCCCAGTTCTGGCGTTGCCGCCGATAAATCACGCTTTTGAAATTTGGTAAAAATTATTTCCAGGCACTGTTCCTTTATTGCGATTTTATTTTGCGAAGCATCAATTTTCAGCCAGTTATCCACCGCCGCCAACTTCCGGTAACCGGCTTCAACTTTTTTGGCAAATTGATCATTATCCATCACTTTCGGTTTCCATTCTTTCCGATTATTGGCGACCACCAACGGTAGATCGAGGAAAAAAGTAATGTCCGGCTTATTTGCGCTCGACATAACCCATTCGAGGACTTTTTTCGGAACTTTGTTTCCAAAATGGTCAATCGCCAATATCGAACCCCAGAAACGATCGGCGATAATCACCTCTGCCTTGCTCTTAAGTTTATTTATCGCCTCCTCTTGCTGAAACTGCAATGCCCAGTAAAGAAAAATTCGGGTCGGATCACCGGGCTGGTATTTGCCAGCAATCTCTCGAAGTTTTTTTGCATCACCAAGCAAATCGACATCCAAGGATCTGACGCTTATGCCTCTCGATGACAACTCCTCGTGTAAAAGCCGGCTGGTTGTGCTTTTGCCGCAATTGGGCAAACCCTCTAAGGCGACAAGTAGGGACATTTTAACCTCCTTCGTTTAATTATTTTTCTCTCTAATTTAAAAATAACTTATGCAGATTTTTGGTTCAAAAAGTAAACGAAGATGATTATTTTCCGGCGGAATGAAAAAGGGATGGAATATCTCCATCCCACGACACATAGTGCTACTCAGCAAGTTCTGCCAAAGCGATCTGACCTTCGGAATCAGCTACTAGTCCGTGATTCCGAAGATAATCAATGTCCAAAGATGGAATTCCGATCTCTGACAAAACTCTTGCATCATCAGTTTCGGCGATCGCTCCGGCAATCAGTTCGCCAAGATAATCAACGACTGCTTGTCGATCAACTGCTAATCCCAGTTCAAAGTAAACAACATGGTTGGGATCATCAGCGTTCGCCCGGTAAGGATTCCCCCTTAGCTCCCTTTCGCTGAAAAAAATGCAGTGCTCAAATGAGTGGAGATGAAACCAGTTAACCCGGTGATCTGATAGCGGTTCGGTTGAGAAGTGGAAAAAAATCGCTCCATCCTTGCCGCTTTCTTCGACCTGGCCAGTACCTTGCCATTGATACATGTCAATCTGATAATCTCCATATCCGCTTGCCCATCTCTTCCATGACACCTCTTCGCCCTCGAAAGTAAGACGATATTCTCTGCCTTCAAAAACCAGAGTCTCCATTTCGCTCACTCCCTTGTCAAGGTTCTCCCCCTCAATTAAAAAATACCCTTCGACTCTGCTCAGGGCAAAAAGTAAATGAGTTTGATTATTTATTGACAGCGATTTACATAAAATGTAGAACAAACTTTAGTTTGTTTTTGAACAAGCTAAAGATTGGATTACATTTTGTATTGTAGACCACGATTTATCGTGCTAACTCACAAGCTAAAGCTTGGGCTCCGATAAGTTTTGAAAAATACAATTATTCCGTGTAAAAGCACTCGCAGGGGGTTTTGTGGCAGACGAAACAACCGCGGCGAAATAATTTAACAAATTCTTCGGCTAGATCAATTTCCAAATTATTAGCAATTTTTAAAATTTCGACGGAATAGTCAGTGGAAGCAATTTCTATCTCATGTAAACTTCTTTTGCCCAATGCTTGGCGAAATTTCCGAAATGTTTGATGAAAAATATCCTGTCCGCGCAGAATTTCCAAGTTCTTAAACTCGATCAATTCTTTAGGATAAATTTTGCCAATCACTTTTTGCCAGCCGGCCAAATCTTTTGGCTTGCCGGAAACCGGCCGGCCAGTTTTCTTGGCAGTTCGTTTTCCCTCTTTTTGGCAATCGCAGGGAATTTCTAAACAATACGGGCATTTATAAGAATATCTTTTCTCCAACATCGCTTGCAAATCAATTTTGAAACGATTGATTATGGCAAAATACCAGGCCAAAGAAACCATCAATTTTTCGACTGATTTAGAAATTCGGTCGTGCTTTTTGTCATCAGTATAGCGCAAGAGCCATTTTTGATGATAATAAAAAAGCTCTTCCAAATCATAAAGCCGGTCATCTTGGAGACCGTAAATCCGATCAACAACATCCAACAATTTTTGGATTGAAAAATCCATTACCCCCAAAGTATAGCACAGAAAAATAACAACAAAAACATAAACTCTCACAGATAGTTATTCACAGATTTTCACAGATGGTTTTATCAGTGCTTATCTGTGATGCAATATCAGTAAGAGTTTTTGCTTCCTAATTATTCAATAGCTATTGGCAGAAACGCATTACCGGTGACATAATCAGTTGTATCGGATCCGGGCCGGTAACCGGCAGGGTTTGGGTGGTCATCTGAGCAGTCGCGGCAGGCGGATTTGAAACTAGAATTCGAACTTGAGTTGTTGCTGAGTCATCAGCATAAGCTCGAGGAAAGAGTAATTTTTTCCACCAAGCCACCTGACTGGCACCAGTAATTATAACTGTCGTCAACATCACAGTTTGATCCGGTGTTCCGGCTGCAACTCTTGCTACCATTTCGCCGCTCTGATAATTTAAGAGATCAGTTGATCCATTGGCTACCGCATCAAGATCAAACGACACAGTTCCGGCTGTCATGTCCGGCAACCCAGTAAGAGCGTAATAGAAAGTAGCATCGCCATCAAGATCGTCGTGAACACCGGGATGAAAAGGATCGAGTGCATCAATATACCCCGGATTCGTCTAACTACCGGTAAAGGTAATATTAATTGACGGCGCATCGCCAGTATTCCAAGTTTTCAAACGGAAATAAACGGTATCGCCAGGCAAAACAGTTAACGTCTGGTCGCCGGAATTCTCTTCAGCTAAATAATTTACCCAGTTTGTGTTGTCTTTTGAAACTTCAAGTCTAGTCAACAACATGGCACCCCCCGAACTATAACCGGCAGAAACAAAACTCGGCAGTGCGATTAACACTGCCGCCATCAGAACAAAAACAACTTTTTTCATCTTCCCCTCCTGTAATAGTTCTTTTTAAATTTCAATTACTACACCTGTCGACAAATAAAGTCAAGTGAGCTAAAATTAAAATATAATGATGAGAATTCTAAAAGCAATTTTGATCGCCCTGGCGGTAATTGTCATTCTGACTAATGGCTTGATTTTGTTTTTGAGATTCTACTGGTTTCCGCGGCAGGAGGCGAAAAAAACCAGCGAGGAGATTTTTTTGACTGATGATGAGATCCAGCCGACCTCAAAAGACATTACCCAAAAACCCGGCTATATTTACTGCCCGATTTTGCTTTATCATCACATTGCCAAAGTCGAGCCGCAACAGTCCTATTTTGTCTCGCCGGCAACTTTTGATCAGCAGTTGAAGTGGCTCTCGGATAATGGCTATGAGACGATTAGACAAGATGACTTGTATCTGGCGATGAACCGAAAGAAAAAATTGCCGGCAAAACCAGTGATAATTTCTTTTGATGACGGCGATCATGATCAGTATGAAAACGCTCTGCCGATTTTGAAAAAATACGGTTTTTTGGCAGTTTTTTATCTCAAATTAAATAATATTGAAAAAAGCGGCGGAATGAGTTGGAAGGAAATTAAGGAGTTGCGCGATGCCGGAATGGAAATCGGTTCGCACACTGTCAATCACGACGCCTTGACTTCGCTTTCAACTGACCAAATTAAATATGAACTTTTGGAGAGCAAAAAAGTTCTCGAGGATAATCTTGGAATAAAAATTTTTCACTTTGCCTATCCCGGTGGCAATTATAACGCTGAAATTGAAAAAGCCGTTGCCGACGCCGGCTATTCGACAGCGGCCTCGACTCGGCGAAATGCCTATCAGCAAATCGGCGGCGATCTCTATCTTCTGCCGCGAATCCATATTGATGACGAGATACCGACTTTTGAAAATTGGGTTTTGGGAAACAACGCCAGCTACTAAATCACAATATCATATCACTGTTGCGTAATTCCCCAGGTCTGTCATTGCGAGCGACAGCGAAGCAATCTTTTTAATAGATTGCCACGGCCCTTGGCCTCGCAATGACGAATTGCGCAACACTGGTAATATCATGATAAATAATATGATTCTTACTATCACATGATTTTAAACGACCGTTTATATTTATGTGATAATGCTATCGCCCCGATAATCAGCTCCTCCGTCTTCAACCGCTCCCCGGACTTCGATTCCGACGCCGGCTTTTTGGCTCTTCTGATTGTCACCACCAGCTTTTCCAACCGTTGTCGAATTTCATCCTCGCTCAAACCTTCCACAAACGCCCTTTCATCTTCCCGTATCCGTCGGTATCCCTCTCCGATCGCCTCAGCCAATGATCTCAACACCGCATCGTCAGCTGTCACTCAAATACTCCCCTTTCAGAGTAGATTTGATCCGAATTGTTCAAGTGCTATATTGGATTATAACATAGTTCTAATGAGTTCTTCTCAAAATCTGTTAGTACCCGAGCTTTATTTACCTATCAAGTTTCTTATAAT
>CAZHFJ010000042.1:0-6287 GCA_964531145.1 uncultured Candidatus Saccharibacteria bacterium
CGGATATTATATTTTGGCTGAACTTTTTTAATTAGCTCCGCTTCTAGCAAAACCGCCTCTAGCTCCGAATCAGTTGAGGTAGTTTTGATTCTTTTAATTTTTTGCACCATCTGATAAATCGCCGTTGACCGACTTTCTGTTAACTCCTCCGCTCGCAAAAAATATGATTTCACCCGAGAACGTAAATTTTTCGCTTTACCAATATACAAAATCTTGCCGGTCCTATCATAAAATTGGTATATCCCCGGCGTTGTTGGCAAAATGTTTGTTTTATCTTTTGGCGTCAACATATTTACAAAATTAAATTTTGTGTTATCATTACATCCGAGGTGATAAGAGTGAGCAAAACCTTAGTACTGCTTTTCCCACATAAAGTCGTGACTGATGCCCTAGATAGCTCAGTGTCTTATCCAAAGCTTAGCACCAAGCGGCGAATGGTTGGAATCCACACGCAAGCGGTGATCGAACTGGTCGAATCACTTCGAAGGATTTCTGATCATCTCTATCTAGTCGCAAACAAAAATCCAGACGGCCAGATAGCAGAAATGTCACCGTGGTTCGGAGACATTAGCGACTTCGAAGTTATCGATACCGGAATTTGCACAGATTCAGAGGAATGGATCGAACCTTTCACACCTCCGGATTTTGCCTTGTATGTCTCGCAAATGTTCGGTGATGTATTCTACCTTGGCGGGTTTCACCTTGACAACTGCGTAAGTAAGACGGCGATGGCGGCGGAAAATGGCGGTAAAGATGTTTTCATCTGTCCGCTTCTGACTGACATCGGCCTGTATATCACAGAACAGAACTTGCGAAACACTCCTTTACCGAATCTTCGGCCATGGATGAAGCCCGAGAAGCTGCGAAAAAGTCGCGACGAATACGCTAGGGAGCTTCTTGACTCTTTTCACCAAATTCCAGATCATCCTGCCCGCGCGGCTTCAGTATGAAGCCGCGCTTATTATATCCAGAGAACAAAATTTATTCAATATGGTTTGTCATTGCGAGCCATCGAGTGAAATGAGAGGCGCGGCAATCTATCATAAAGATTGCTTCGTCGTTCCTCCTCGCAATGACAATACAATTCTAACTTATTTTTTCTAAAACTTTAAGAATTGGAACGATCTCGGCTTTTGGACCGTCAATAATTTCCACACCACCTGCATTTAGAGATTTTTCAGAAATGATAATTCGTTTTGGTGCTCCGATTAAATCGGCTTCAGCGAACTTTTCGCCGGCAGTCATATCGCGGTCATCAAACAAGACCTTATCATCGGAATTCAGATTGCTTCTCCGCCGGCTGGCGGATCGCAATGACTGATACAATTTTTCCGCTTCGTCATTTTTATTCAAAGAAATGATTTCAACATCGAATGGCGCTACTGATTTTGGCCAGACCATTTTATTGTTTTGTTGGTCAAAATAGACCTCGACAATTGTCGCCATTGCTCGCGTGAGTCCAATGCCATAACAGCCCATTATCATATTTTTCTCTTTGCCGTCTTTGTCTATAAAAGTTGCACCCATTGCTTTGGAAAATTTATCGCCGAGCGGGAAGATATTGGCAGCTTCGATTGATTTCGCTTCGACAACCCAGCCATCACATTTCGGGCATTTATCCCCATCTTTAACTTTGGCGATTTCTTTGTTTTCCGCCCAGTCACATTTATTGCAGTGGAAAATTCTGTCTTCGCCGGTTGGGCAGAGAACTTGAAATTCATGGGAATGCTCTGAAAACACGCCGCCAGATGCTGCGACTAGTTTGGTTTCCAAGCCCATCTGGTCAAAGATTTTTTTATAGGCCTCGGTGACACTTTGATAGTAATTTTCAAAATCTTTCTCCGACGCGTGAAAGCTGTACATGTCTTTCATCGGGAATTCCCGGCCGCGTAAAAGTCCTGAGCGCGCCCGTGGTTCGTTGCGAAATTTAACTTGAATTTGATAGAGTGAGAGCGGCAAATCTTTGTATGATTTAACTTTTCGTCTAACAATGTCAGTTACTTGCTCTTCGTGAGTTGGCGCCAATCCAATTTCCTGATCCTTAATTCGATACATAACATCACTAATTTTTTGCCAGCGGCCAGTTTCGTCCCAAAGTTCGCGCGGTTGAAGAATATTCATCATCACTTCTTGGCCATTAACTGCATTCATTTCTCGGCGGATAATTTCTTCGATCTTTTTATAAACTCGGAAACCTAGTGGCAAAAGGGCATAAACTCCAGCCATATTTTTTTGCACATAGCCGCCGCGGGCCAAAAAACTAGCGTTGATTGAATCAGCATCGTGAGGCAATTCTTTTAAAGTTTTTAGAAAAAATTTTGAGGCTTTCATAGTTTATTTCCTTCGAATTATGAAATTGCGAGCTCTTGTCAAATTTCGACGGTAACAAGCGCTTTCCGCTTCGCCAAAGGCGGAAGCGAGAAAAAAGCGCCTAGAAATTTGGCAAGAGCGAGCGAGGGGATTTCGCAATAATTATCTTTTAATGATAAAATTAACAATATCTTTATAAGTCACCAATACCGCGAAAAGCAAAATCAAGACGAAACCGACGGTATGGATGATATTTTCAACATTCTCTTTAACGACTTTGCGACGAAAGATTTTTTCCAAAATAATAAAAAGCAAGCGCCCGCCGTCTAGCGCTGGGAATGGCAAAATATTGATAAGCGCTAAACTGACTGAGAGAATGGCAATAAATTGCATCATTACCATCGCGCCGGCACGAGCCGCCATGCCAGTAAAAACGTAAATTGCGACTGGTCCACCCACCTCTTTAGAAACTACACCGGTGGAAAATAGTTGTTTGAAAAAGTTGCCGAGAAAGACAAAATTAATCTGGATGATGCGAACGATTTCGCGAAAAGCAACAATTGGCGCCAGGTACCAAGGCGTTGTAACCAAAGAATTCTCAACGACAGCAACTCCAAGTGGTGTCTCTGAATTTTCTGGCAGAGCTGCTGAGGCTAGAGATTCTTGACCATCGCGCTTGTAAACTATTTCAACTTCTTTGCCAGCATGAGATTTAGTAAAATCAACTAAACTGGTAGCAGTAGTAAACGTCACGTCGGCCTCACCAACCCCATGACCTCGGAGTAGTTCATCGCCTTGTGCAAGTCCAACTTTAGAAGCCGCGGAATCCGCCTCAACTCCGGCAACAATGACTGAAGTTGAAATTATTTTACCCGGGATTGAACTTGGTGCTGAAACTAGAGGTGACATGCCGATGGCGAAGCCTAGCGTTAAAATCAGCCATGCAAGAATAACATTCATGATGACGCCAGCGACAGAAACAAGAGCGCGAGTTAGCGGCTTCTTTTTTGAGAAAGATCTTGGGCTGCCGCTCTCACCAGTTTCGCCCAGCATCTTGACATAGCCGCCGATTGGGATAGCGTTGATGGCATAACGAGTCTCGCCGCGTTTGTGCGACCAAATTCTTGGTGGAAAGCCGAAAGCAAATTCTTCGACTTTAATGCCACCGATTTTTGCCGCCGCAAAATGGCCGATCTCATGGACAAAGACAAGTAAGCCTAAAATAAATATAAATAGTATAGTAGTTAGCAACATGATATTGAAAATTTTTAAATATTACTTTGAATTATGAAATGTGATGAGTATATTGCTTTTATGTAAGCCGGCGCCGAACTATAACTCTGGTTTTTTCACTCTGATTTTCTTCGAACGATGACATTTGTAAAGATTCAACTGACGACAACGCAAGGCGGGTTGGCTCGGGTGGCTTAAAACAAAAGCAATATACGAATGCAGGCATTTCGGAATTCAAAGATATTATATTTTACCCAGTTCAGTAGTTTTTGCTGAGGCTTTTTCTTCGATCTGTCGATTTTTCCCAAGGATTAAATCATTAAGTTCCTTCTCGCCTCGATATTTTTCATCCTCTGAAATTTCTTTATTTTTATAGGCTTTTTGAATTTCATCCCAAGCTTCACCACGAATATTTCTTATTGCTACCCGAGCATTTTCACCTAGTCTATGAACTAATTTTGACAATTCTTCACGCCTTTCACCAGTTAGGGGTGGCAAGGTAATGCGAATCGCATGACCATCATTAACAATCGAAAGACCAGTCTCGGCATTTCTTAGGGCAATCTCGATATCTCCTAAAGATTGCTTGTCCCAGGGTGTGACAACGAACATTGTCGGTTCAGGAATATTGATAGAGGCTAATTGTTTTAAAGGAGTGTTTGTGCCATAGTAGGTAACTGGAACATCCTCAACCAGGGAAGAGTTCGCTCGGCCAGTGCGGATATTTTTCAGCTCTTCGCCCAGATTCCTGATTGCAGCATCCATTCTTGGTTCAATCTTCTTGATGATTTCTTTTATCATCATTGCTCCTTATAGATTAATTCTAACAGGAGAGTTCCATTCGAGCAAATCGAGAAATTACTACTTTTTCACCAGTTTTAGCGATGATTTCATTCAAAATATCAGTAATAGTCTTTTTCGGATTACGAAAATACGGCTGATCCAAAAGACAAACTTGGGAGTAATGAGTATCGAGTTTTCCTTCGACAATTTTTTTTATAACATCTTCTGGCTTACCAGAGGATTTTGCCTCCTGCGCATAAATCTCTTTTTCCTCAGCAATTTCCTGCGTCGGCACCTGTTCGCGGCTCAAATATTTTGGAGCCGAGGCGGCAACTTGCAAGGAAATTTCATGGGCAAAATTCTTAAAATCTTCATTGCGGGCAACAAAATCAGTCTCACAAAGAACCTTAACTAGAACACCAATTCTTCCATTATGGATATAGGAATCAATAACACCATTTGAGGTTGCTCGGCCAGCTCTTTTCTCCGATCTTGACAAGCCCTTATTGCGTAAAATCTCTATGGCTTTTTCTTCATCGCCGCCAGCTTCTAGCAATGCTGACTTGCAATCCATCATTGGCAAGCCGGTTTTTTCTCTCAAGGCCGCGATATCTTTTGCCATTACGTTCATAGATACCTCCGCAACACATTAATAATATATAATAGTTTGTTGCGCCCCGCGTAGCTTTAGCGAAGTGGGGCAATTTTCTTAAGCATCTTAAGTTACTTAATTTCTTTCTTCAGTAAATTATCCTTAATAACTCCCGCCACTGCCTCTGCCATCAATTTTATCGCTTTTGTCGCGTCGTCATTAGCCGGAATCGGCCAATCAATTTCTTCCGGACTCATATTGGTATCAACCAAAGCCACAACTTTTATACCTTCTTTTTTTGCTTCAGAGAGAGCGATTTTTTCGTCATAGGCACCAATTAAGAAAAGAATATTTGGTTTTTTTGTCAGCTTCGAGAGTCCACCAAAAATTCTCTCTAACTTCTGGGCTTTCTCTCTTATTTGATTCTGTTCAATATTAGGAAGTTTTGTAAATTCTGGAGCAGCCATTTGTTCTTTCAAAGTCTTCAGGGTTTTGAAATTTTTTGCCACAACATCAAAATTAGTCAATGTGCCACCATGCCATTTTTCAACCACATAGGGCATTTCGCAACTCTCGGCGGCGGCTTTGACAACATCTCTTGCCTGACGTTTACTAGTGACAAAAACTACAATTTTACCCTCTTTGATTTCGTTCGCAATTGCTTCGAGCGCCTGCCCTAACATCTTCTGAGTTTTCTCCAAATCAATAATAGAAACGCCATTTTTGCTGGCAAAAATATATGGCGCCATTTTTGGATTCCAGCGGGCCCGCTTGTGGCCAAAATGGACTCCGGCTGCTAACATTTCCCGCAGCGATGGAAGTTCTGCCATCTATTATCCTTTCTCCCTGAGTTTTATCGAAGGGCCGCCACTCCACATTACCCGCCTATGGCGGACAAGGATTTTGAGAGGAGTGTGTGGATTATAATACTAGCTAATGCAATAAAAGATTATCACAGTCTTGCAAAAATATCAATATTTTGATAACATATTGCTGTCCCACCTCGCTAAAGCTTCGAGGGATAAATCATGAAAAAAGATATTCATCCACAATATTATACAGCCAAGGTAACCTGCTCGTGCGGGAATACTTTTGAAGTCGGCTCAACTGTTCCAGAAATTCATGTTGAAATCTGTTCCGCCTGCCATCCATTTTTTACCGGTAAAGAAAAACTAGTTGACACCGCCGGCCGAATTGATCGTTTCAAAGCCCGTGTCAAAGCGGCAGAAAAATATAAAACCGCTAAAGCCGAAAAAGCGGCAAAAGCAAAAGAATAACAAAATTTAAGATATAATAAAACCAGCGAGCGATTGTTGGTTTTTTTATAAGAAGTAAAAACTACCACACCTGCCTGCCGTCAGGCAGGGAT
>CAZHFJ010000043.1:0-6239 GCA_964531145.1 uncultured Candidatus Saccharibacteria bacterium
GTTGATTTCATTCGTGAAAGAAAGCCATGATTTTTGGCCCGTTTTCTTTTATTGGGTTGAAAAGTTTGTTTTGACATAATTTTTAAATTTAAAATAGGACTTTCGTCGCTACTCCAAAGATCTTAACAAATTATCCAAATATAATCAAGGGAATTAACTCCTTCGTTTTGACTTTTGACTTTTGAGTTTTGAGTTTTCTTTACAGGGCTGTGGATAACTTGCTATGTTTTTAGTACATAGGATTTTAAGGAGCTAAATGCCTGAGGACTATGAAAAAATTTGGTCTACAGCCCTTGGAGAGCTAGAAGTTGTTTTGTCAAAAGCTAACTTCACAACCTGGTTTCGCGACACCTTTATTTATGATTATAAAAAGGGCGTTTTTACAGTCGGGGTGCCAACTTTTTTTATTGAAGACTGGCTGAAAAAAAAGTATATAAAAGAGATAAAAAATGCTTTGCAAAAACAAACAAAGGAGCAAATTGAGGATATAAAATTTAAAGTCGCTTCCCCGCCAAAAAAAACCAAAGAACTTGTGGATAAGTCAGAAGTTATCCACACCCCTGTGGATAACTCAAAGAGTTTTCCACAGGTGGAAAGGGTTGTGGATAAACCAAGAAATGATACTCTTAATGAACGATATGTATTCGAAAACTTTGTTGTTGGAACAGAAAACCAGCTCGCCCACGCCGCAGCAAAATCAGTGGCCGATAAGCCGGGAAAAGCCTATAATCCCCTTTATGTCTACGGCGACTCAGGCCTTGGCAAGACTCATTTACTCCAAGCTATTGGTCATAAAATCTTAATCAAAAACCCGAAAATAAAAGTGCTTTATGTTTCCTGCGAAACTTTCACTAATGATTTTATTGAGGCTGTTAGGGGCGGCAAGGCGAAAGAATTCAAAAACAGGTATCGAAATGTTGATGTACTTCTGGTTGACGACATCCAATTCCTAGGCGCAAAGGAACAAACCCAGGAAGAATTTTTCCACACCTTTAATCATTTACACCAGAAAAACAAGCAGGTGGTTATGACTTCAGACCGAGCACCGAAAGAGATTAAGGGTCTAGAAAAACGTTTGCAAACCCGATTCGAGTGGGGGATGGTGGCTGACATCCAAACGCCAGGCTATGAAACTAGATGCGCGATATTGCAATCAAAATGCGCCGAGAAAGGCCGGGTGATCGACAGAGATGTTGTCAGTTTTATAGCTGAAAATATTGAGTCGAACATCCGCGAGCTTGAAGGCGCTTTAATAAAATTATTTGCTTATTGTGATTTAGCTGAGACAACACCATCCTTGGCCGTGACTGAAAAAATACTATCAGAGATAATCTCTCGGAACCAGCGCCGGCAGGTTGTATCAGTGGAGAAAGTCCTCAAATCAATCCAGAAGTTTTATCATATTCCGATTGAGGACTTAGTCAGCAGGAAAAGAAATAAAGAGGTAATCAAACCGCGCCACGTTGCGATGTATATTCTTAAAAATGTTGTTGGCCTCTCTTATCCAGAGATTGGCCGAGAACTGGGTGGGAAAGATCACACAACAATAATTCATGGCTGTAAAGCTATAACCAAAGGGATTTCTGCTTCTAGACAACTCAAAGATGAAATTGAACTTTTAAAAGAAAGTATTTTCGAATAAATTACGGCAGATCCTACTTATCCACAAGCTTTTTTATAACTTTAAACTAGTTTAAAAAATTAGTAGTTATAATAATAAGGCTTGTGGATAAGTAGGATAAAACCAAATATCCTTTCTGGGAACGGAAAAATTGGCGCCAAATCTGTTAATAACTCCGGGATAAAAATGTTGTTTTCTTGGTGATAACTCTGAAATCTGTGGATAACTTTTCAAAAGTTATCCACAGCTAAAAAATCTGTGGAAAACTTTAAAAGTTATCCACAGGCCGAAAATACACCACTTCAAAAATTGGCTCTGATAAAGCAGAAAACCCCAAAAATATATACCAAAGTTATCCACAGGCTAAAAATTAGGCTGTGGACATAATAAGGCCAAGCAATTTTATAGGATTAATATAAAGGAGAAGTATGAAAATATCATGTACACAAGAAAAGTTAAATAAGGGGCTCGGTATTGTTTCTAGAATTGTTGGCACTCGGACAACTTTACCGGTTTTATCGAATATTTGCCTCGAAGCCAAGGGCGGTCAGTTAAAACTATCAGCAACCGACCTTGAGATTGGTGTCACAACCTCAATCGGGGCAAAAGTTGACACCGAAGGTGCAGTCACTGTGCCTGCTCGTCTGATCTCGGAATTTGTCGCCACAAATAATGATGCGAGTGTAAATCTTGAGTCCAAAGATAGCACCCTACATCTTAAAAGTGCGCGGTATGAGGCTAATATTCGTGGCATTGACCCTTCTGAATTTCCTGTCATTCCCGATATTGCCAAAGACTCCTTAGTTGAAATCAAAGCTCCCGAATTTACAAAAGCGATTTCCGAAGTGATTATCGCCTGTGCCACTGATGATACCAGGCCGGTTTTATCTGGTATATACTTCAAATTTGAAAAAAACCAACTCCTCCTGGTTGCTACTGATAGCTATCGCTTGGCTGAGAAGAAAATTGAAACTCCTGGAGTAGAAATCCAAAAAGAATTTATTGTCCCGGCCAGGACTATGCAAGAGATTCTACGCATTGCCGGAGGGGTTCAAGAGTTGGAAAAAATTGCTATTTCTGCAACTGAAAACCAGGTTTCATTCACAATTGCTGGCACCCAGATTGTCTCCAGGCTAATCGAGGGAGCTTTCCCAAATTATAAACAGATAATCCCCTCATCCCTCAGGACAACTGCCACTCTGGCTCTACCGGAATTAGCCTCTGCAGTTAAAATGGCAGCGCTCTTTGCCCGCCAAGGCGCAAACAACATTAAGGTCAAATTTACACCAACCGAGCTTGTAATAACCAGTGTTGCTGACCAAATTGGTGACAACATCTCACGGGTCGCAGCCCAGGTCACTGGCGATGAGGTGGAGATTGCCTTTAATGCCAAATATGTTCTTGATATTTTGCAGGTTCTGCCGGAGAAAAAAGCTCTCTTTGAAGTCAATGATAAAGCTTCACCTGGTGTCATCAAGCCGGAGAAAGCTAAGGATTATGTCTACATCATAATGCCGCTGCGCGTTGAGGAATAATTTAAAACTTAAAACGCAAAAGTCAAAACTTAAACTTAAAAATCAAAAATATTTAAATCAGTTTATCAGTTTTTAGTTTCAGTTTTGCGTTTTGATTTTTGACTTTTGATTTATGCTCAAGTGTCTTAAGCTTGTAAATTACCGCAATCACAAAAACTTTGAACTCGAGTTGTCCGAGATCACTGTTCTTATCGGTAAAAATGGGGTAGGGAAAACTAATATACTCGAAGCGATCGGCGTGCTATCGTACGGCCGTTCTTTTCGCGGCGAGAATAGGTTTGAATTGATTAATTTTGCTGCGTCTTACGCGCGAGTAGCTGGCGATGAGCTCGAGGTCTTTATCCAGCGCAGACCACGACTGATGTTTCAGATGAAAGAAAGGGGAGTGAAGAGAAAAATTGCCGATTTTGTCGGGATTCTGCCCTCGGTGATTTTTTCGCCGGAGACAATTGCAATTATCACTGGTGAGCCGAAAGAGCGCCGGCGTTTTTTAGATATTGTCATCTCGCAGAAAAATCACAAATATTTGCAGGCGCTTTTGGATTACAAAAAAGTTTTAATCCAGCGCAACAATTTGCTCAAAATGATCCAGGAGAGGCGGGCAGGCGAGGATGAGTTGAATTTTTGGGATAAAGAGCTGGCGGCGCAGGCGGAGATTATAACAGCCGAGCGCCAGAAAATTTGCCAGCAGTTTGCCGGCCAGGTTGATGAATTTTACCGAACTATCTCTGGACAAAAAAAGGCCAAAGTCGAAATAATTTATCATCCAAAGGCGGGGGAGCGGTTTCTCGAGAAATTAGCGGCCAAGAGACCCCTGGACATTGCTGTCGGAGTGACTTTATCGGGCCCGCATCGCGATGACTTGCAATTTAAGTTGGACTCTTTGGAAACGGAAAAATACGCCTCGAGGGGAGAGCTAAGGTCAATAATTCTAGCGCTAAAAATGGCCGAGCTGAAATATTTGGAGGACGGGGTTAAACCGATACTTTTGTTGGATGATATTTTCTCCGAATTTGATGCCGACCACCGAGCGCATTTATATCAATTAATAAAAAATTATCAGACGATAATCACCACCACCGACCGCGACCATATACCGGCCAAACTCTTGACAAAGAGCAAGGTTGTCGAGATGAAATGATCGTCAAGAATGGATGACGAATATTCTAATGGCTAATAGCGAATAGGTGCTTATTGACTTTTGGAGCGGGAGATGATATGATTCGATGTTGTGAATATTTCTGCACAGGGAGGTGTTCTCAATGGCCCGGACACCCAGATACGAGACTCCGATTCCGCAAATCCTGTTGGTGGCGTTTGCCGGGGCGATTGCGGTGATGGTCTATCAGACGTACCACCGCCAGGCGGAGCCACCGCCGCCCCCGAGGTTGGCGGCGGAGACGTCCTGTGCGCCGTCCCCACATGCGCCGACGGTCTACGACCCGGCGCAGGACATCATCCTGCCGGCCTGCGACACACTCGAAAACTTGATCAAACAGGATCGGGCAAACATCGAAACCGGTCGCAGTGTCCGGCTCGAGTCGGGGTACGCTCTCAGCAATCTTGAAGAGGAGTTAAGGATGTGTCCCAAATGCGCTGCCGCTGAGGCCGCAACGGCCGCACTCAACTTGGCTGCCGGCGCCGGCGCCCTGACCACTCGTCCGAACTGGAAACAGGACGAAGTCGAGGCCAAACTGACCAAGGCCGAGAAAGAGATTGCCGCCGCCCGAGCGGCCTGCAAGTATTCCGCCCCCTCAGATCCTTGAGGGGGTTTTCATTTTACAGAAAATATAAGTCGAATTGGACAAATTGGGATGACTTGAAGTAATTTTGAATTTATGGTAAAATGAAATTAAGATAGAGAGGGGAACTGTTGAGAAAATTATCGAAAAAAACAAAAATTATTACACTTGTTATCGCTGCTGCACTACTAATCTTTGGTGGGACGATTTTTGCTTTGGCCAAAACCGGCAAACTAAAAATGCTAGCCGATACGATTATTCCAAAATCAACTAGGACAACCGGAAGCATAAAAGCTATTGTCAAAGATGCTTCTCAAAATCCGGTAAATAATGCTACCGCCTTTATTACCACCGAAGCTGGCGGCTCATTGCAGTCAAAAAGTGTAAATTCTGGCGGTATAGCGCTCTTTCAAAACTTAACTCCCGGACAATGGGTCGTTTGGGCAGAAATGACCGGCCCGCCACTCTGTTCAAGTCAACCGATATATAAAACGGTTTCTGCCAACCAAACGGCGGAAGCAAATCTAACACTGCCATCTACTTGTACAAACGAAGTATTAAGCGTCTCCGGCCAGGTAACTAATACCGAAGGCAGTAATTTGTCTGGCGTTTTAGCAACTTTAACTATTATCGGTAATAGTTTTTCCGTTTCCTCTACCACCAACAGTCAGGGTCAATATCAAATCGGTAATATCCCGATTGTTTCCGGGATTTACGCCGCTAACTACAAAATCAAATACGAAAAAAGCGATTATCAAACCCAAAGCAAAAACTTCAACGATCTTGGAATTCCTACCGGTGGTTGGCCGTTGGTTGCCGGCAGTAATTATACCGCAGCAACGGTTGCTCTGGTTCCAATTGGGACACCGCCGCCTCCACCGCCCACCCAGACCCCGACTTTTGATTTTCTCGGCACGGTGAAAGACGAAAGCGGCGCAATTTTGCCCGGCGCCGGCGTAACTTTAACTTGCAAAACGAATGATAATGATTGCAAATCCAAACCAGATTACAATCGCTGGGTTCCATCAAGAGCGGACACCCAAACAACTGATAATTATCAACAGAACTATTTAATCACTGATTACTACAATATTGCCCAAAGCGGCTCAGATATCACCGAGTTACTCGCTCAAGTAGCAAAGGATGGATATTACTATGACGCCAATAACAACGGAGTAAAAGACAGCAATGAAAACGGCTGGATGACAATTAAGAGAAGTGATATTTTTGCTCCGGGAGCATCAGGAAATACCAGCAGCAAATCAGTGCTGAATAGAAATTTTGTCCTAAAGAGTGTCCCTATGGCTCAGCCAGAAATCTACGGCCGAGTTGTTAAGACCG
>CAZHFJ010000044.1:0-6153 GCA_964531145.1 uncultured Candidatus Saccharibacteria bacterium
ACAGTACGCAGAAAAGTACGGGCTATTGTCCAAAAGGTCGTCATCATGTACATTTATTTGACAAGTAAGAGAATATATGATATATTTACAGCAATCCCTGAATCTGAAAAGGAGCCTCGAATGCCTCGCATCGGACAGTTACTAGGATTGATCCCAGCAGACGATAAGTTCGAAGTCGGAGACTGGGTCACAGGAACCGCAGATGAAGACCTAGCTATTCCCAAGTTTGAAGGCCGGAATTTCCAGGTCAAGGCGGTGCGGGATATCCAATGCACCTGTGAATCTGTTCTTGGTCCGTTTCCTCCAGGAGCCGTTCATGAACCCCGTTGTGGACTCAATGGCCGTAGCACCCAGATCATCACGATAGTAGTTGACGAGGAAGAGCAAGAGTATGTCAACGCTTACCTGGGACACATCTTACCGCCGAGTGAGACATAGTTCGCCGCATCCGCGGCGGGCGCTTTTTTTATCCAACACTACATATACCATCATTACGCTTCTGGAGATACAATTTATAGAACTCTCTCAAAATTTCCGCTTCCTGAGTGAAAGTATTTTAACTGTGAATAACTAATAAACCGTTCACGCTTGTAACCTGTTTGACGCCCCAACATCTAGTAGAAGATAATGAATAGAGAAACTAGATATGGGGTGTTTTTATTTAGGACCAATGCTTTGTACGCAGTGCAAAAAGAGCGACACCAAGGTTATTGATTCTCGTGATGACCAAAAAACAGTTCGTCGAAGGAGGGAATGCCTTCTTTGTGGTTTTCGTTTTACTACTTATGAACGCTTAGAAACTCCGCGAATCAAGGTCAGAAAACGTGATGGCCACGTTGAAAGTTATGACCGCCAAAAAATTGAAGGAGGTATTTGTAAAGCCCTAGAGAAAAGACCGGTCAGCGAAGAAGAGGTTGCCAATCTGATTGACGACATTGAACATGAAATCATTCTTATCAATCAAAAAGTTATCCCTTCGATTCAAATCGGTGAGATCGTGACAAAAAAACTAAAAAAAGTTGATGAAGTGGCATATCTGCGCTTTATCTCGGTTTACAAATCATTCTCATCAGCGAAAAGTTTCGCCAGTGAAGCACAAAAACTGGTTTCGAGTAAAACGAGAAAATTAATTAGGAGGGCCAGGTAGTAGAAATTTGATCGTTATGTTGATTTTTATTACATCAGGTCTTTGTCAGTAATAAAAAATTATTCGCCAGTTAAGTTTTAACCAAACAAAATAACTTAGTGAAAAAATATCAAATTTTCACTACCTGGGAGGAAGCATGGCTGAAAAAGTCCAGAATAAACCCGTCTCGCCTTCGGCGTCGGTCTCGGCTGCCTGTCTCGCCGAGCCAAGGCGGAGTCCGAGCCCAGACGGAAGCCGAGGCGGAAAAGAGGCAAGAAACAAAGCCCTATTTGAGGCTGAAGTGGAAGAGGAAATTATGCTGGCGAAAAAAATTCAAGCGATTGATGAAAAATTCGTCGAGCCACAAATTTCTGAAAATTCGTTGACTGTGCTTAAGAGGCGTTACCTAAAAAAAGATACCGACGGTAAAATCATTGAAACTCCGAGAGATTTGTTTATGCGCGTAGCAGCAACAATTGCCTCAGCTGACAAGGCCTACAATAAAAAAGCCGACATAGAATCATTAACTCGGAAGTTCTACAATATGATGGCTCGTTTCGAATTTATGCCTAACTCGCCAACGTTAATGAATGCTGGCCGAGATTTGGGGCAACTTTCAGCTTGTTTCGTTCTCCCAATAGAAGACGATCTGGCGAGTATTTTTGAATCAATAAAAAATACCGCCTTAATCCATAAATCTGGGGGTGGTACCGGATTCTCTTTTTCCCGCCTCCGTCCTTCCGGTGACCGGGTTAAAAGCACAACAGGCGTTTCCTCTGGGCCAATTTCTTTTATGCGTGCTTTCGATGCCGCAACCGAAGCCGTCAAACAGGGGGGCACAAGGCGTGGGGCTAATATGGGGATTTTGCGCGTTGATCATCCGGACATTTTGCAATTTATTGACGCCAAAACCAGAGAAGGAGAATTAGCTAATTTTAACACCTCCGTTGCGATTACTGATCGTTTTATAGATGCACTTGAACGAAACGAGGACTATGATCTAATCAACCCCCGTGACGGAACGTTAGATAAAAAATTATCTGCGCCTGAGGTTTTCGACAAAATTGTTAACAACGCTTGGGGCAACGGCGAGCCGGGAATTATTTTTATTGATCGGATAAATAAATTTAACCCGACCCCGCAAATCGGGGCAATTGAGAGCACAAATCCCTGCGGTGAACAACCGCTTCTGCCTTATGAATCTTGCAATCTAGGATCAGTCAACCTTGGCAAAGTCGTCAAGGAAGCTGGTAGCAAGAAAACCATAGACTTTGATCGTTTAGGAATCTTAGTCCATGATGCCCTCCACTTCCTAGATAATGTTATTGACTTAAATAATTACCCCCTACCTGAAATTGATAAAATGACCCGGGCTAACAGAAAAATTGGCTTTGGAGTTATGGGCTTCGCCGATATGTTGATTAAACTCGGCATTCCTTATAATTCCGACAAAGTAGTAACGCTTGCACGAAAAGTGATGAAATTTATTGATGACCAGTCAAAAGAGGAATCTAAAATTCTGGCTCGCGAACGCGGGCCATTCCCGAATTTCGAAAAATCAATTTATGCCAAAGCAAGAAAAGATCCTCTGCGCAATGCGACGACAACTACTATTGCGCCAACCGGCACAATTAGCATCATCTCTAATGCGTCATCGGGCATTGAGCCACTTTTTGCAGTTTGCTATGAACGTAATGTGATGGATAATGATATTTTGGTCGAAATCCATCCAGAATTTGAGCGAATTGCAAAAGAGCGCGGTTTTTATTCAGAAGATCTGATGAAAAGAATTGCTCATGCTGGCTCATTACATGATTTTGCCGAAATTCCCAAAGACATTAAAGAAGTATTTACTACTGCACATGATGTCACCCCCGAGCAGCATATCGCCATTCAAGCTGCTTTCCAAGAATACACTGATAACGCGGTCTCAAAGACTATCAATTTCCCAAATAGCGCAACCCGCGATGACGTCTATAATGCTTATCTTCTAGCCTACAAGACCGGCTGCAAAGGTGTAACAGTTTATCGTGATGGCAGCCGCAACGAGCAAGTATTGTCAACCGGTAAAACCAAAGAGGGTCACCCAAGTGGTGAGGAAAGTAAAGAAAAAATAATTTATGAAACCAAAATTAAACCTCGTCCACGGCCTGAGATAGTAGTTGGCACCACCGAGAAGATTCCTACCGGTCTTGGTGACATGTACATTACTATTAACGAAGATAGTGAAGGAATGAATGAAGTTTTTGTCCGCCTGGGTAAATCCGGCGGCGAAGCGGCAGCAATGACTGAGGCCATTGGAAGATTAATTTCAATAGCCTTGCGTTCTCGAGTTGAACCAAAAATTATCGCCAAACATCTGAAAAGTATCCGTGGCTCAAGTCCTGTCTGGCAAAATGGGGAGTTAATTCTTTCTTGTCCTGATGCTATTGGCAAGGCAATTGATCGTTATATTGAACGGGCGAAGAAATTAAATTTGGACTTTTCCGATGAAGTTGAAACCGTGGCCGAGCCGAAAAAAAAGAAAATTTCAGTCGAGCAAGATCAGCTTCTGGCCCAGACTTGTCCTGATTGCGGCGGCCAGATTGAATTCGAGAGTGGCTGCTATACTTGCCATGGCTGTGGCTATTCAAAATGCGCATAAATAAAAATTCCAATAATCAACTTTAAAAATTAGAATTTAAGATTTGAATGAATATTAGAATTTGAGAATTGAGCATTATGAAACATTATGAGACATAATGGTTTAATTATCGTATATACCGGTGAAGGAAAGGGCAAAACTACTGCCGCACTTGGTTTAGCTTTTAGAGCCGCTGGCTGGGGCGAGCGTATCGCAATTATCCAGTTTATTAAAGGCTATAAAAAAACCGGGGAGTGGCAGATCGTTGAGCGGATAGAGGAGATTGATATATACCAAACTGGAGATGTAGAAATTAGAGCAATTGGTAAACTTGGGGAAAAAGATAAAAAATCTGTCCGTGATGCACTAAAATTGGCGAAAAAAATAATTAAAGAGCAGAAACACAAAATAATCATTTTAGATGAGATAAATAACGCGCTGAATTATGACCTCGTGGAGGCGGGAGAGATCATAAAGCTTTTGAGAGAAAAGCCGGTGGAGCAGACAATAGTGCTTACCGGCAGAGGCGCCCCGAAAGAAGTAATGGAAATTGCTGATCTGGTAACTGAAATGAAAAACCTCCGCCACCCATTTGACAACGGCATTCCAGCAAAGAAGGGGATTGATTACTAAAAATTATTTGTTATAGTAAGTTTGTACATCAAAAATTCAGAATCTTTGCTTTGGGTAAGTCCGGTGACCCGTCTCGCTCTTGCGAGCCGAGATAGGAAGGCCGACGCAGTCCCGCTACTGTGATTTGTTGGAAACAAATCATCTCGCCCGCAGGGCGGATATTTTAACCAGCAATAAGCCAGAAAACCAAGGCTTAGATAAAATCCTTCGGTCGAGAGGTTGAGCCACAGCAATTCTGTGGCGAAATCCCGAGTCCGCCAATGGCGGATCGAGGGACCTTTGCAGCTTTTCGATGGCTGCTTATTTGTTTTTAAAAAGAAAGGGAAATTATGCGAAATGAAATGAAGTCCGCCTTTGGCGGGAAAAAAATATTATTATGGCTAGCAGTTGTGGCTGTGGTTGCCGGGGGGGTCATTGGTGGTATTTATTATAAAAAGAGCCAGGGCGCGAATGAAGCCTCCAAGCCCTTCTCAGAGGCTCAAGTTGAACAAATTAATCTTAAAGTTGTAGAGTTGACTGGCGTCCAAGGTAAATCCGTGCTGGATCTGCTTAAGGACAAAACTGCGGTTGAATACTCTGACAGTGCCAGCGGTGCTTTCATTACTTCTATTAACGACATCAAAAACACTGACAAAGAGTTCTGGCTGTATTCAGTCAATGGCGTTGACGCCACAGTTGCCGCCGACAAATACATCACTAAAGATGGCGACCAGATAAAATGGGAATATAAGGGTTTTTAGGAAAGCAAAATGGAGAAATTAAAGAAAATACTCACGCCCAAAAATCTCCTCGCTTTGGGGCTACTGGTTTTGGCAGTAATTTTACGCTTCATCCCACATATCCCAAATTTTGCTCCTGTTACAGCATTAGCCCTGTTTGCCGGTGTCTATTTTGGCGGCGCTTCGGCCTATCTTTTGCCCTTAGCTGTAATGTTTATTTCTGACATCTTCCTTGGCTTCCACTCAACAATGCTCTTTGTTTACGGCAGTTTGCTGTTAACTGTTGCCATTGGCCAATTTATAAAAAAGAAGAAAAATCCGGCAACAATTCTTGGCGGCACAATCGCTGGCTCAATTCTTTTCTTCATCATCACTAACTTCGGCGTCTGGCTGACAACAAACTGGTATGCTCCTGATCTTGCCGGCCTTATCCGCTGCTACTATATGGCGATTCCGTTTTTCCGCAACTCTGTCACTGGTGATATATTCTATGCTATAATGTTGTTTGGAGCTTATGAGTTAGCTGTATTTGTGATTCATAAAAGCGAACTCTTACCTAATTTCGATCCGCCTATGGCGGGCAAGCGCTTTCCGCTTCGCCGAAGGCGGAAGCGAGAAAAAAGCGCCTAGAAATTTGGCAAGAGTGAGCGAAGTAATTTCGTAAATTATTAATAGGAGGGCAGTTAAGTGGGAGAAAAAAATCTAACGGATAACAACTTTGATGAAGTTGTTGGCGGAAAGAAGCCAGTGTTGGTTGATTTCTGGGCCCCGTGGTGCGGGCCATGTCAGATGATGATGCCGATTGTTGAAGAAGTTGCCAAGGAGACAAAAGAGGTAGTTGTCGGTAAAGTGAATATTGATGAAAATCCGAAGCTGGCCGAAAAATATAATGTTATGGGCGTACCAACGTTTCTGCTGTTTAAAGAGGGAAAAGTTGTTGACCAAATCGTCGAAGCAGTTTCAAAAGAAGCACTTGTTGCTACGATCAAAAAACATCTGTAAAGTTTTCAAGACCTTGGAAACCCTTGACAAATCCAAAAAGATATGCTACA
>CAZHFJ010000045.1:0-4428 GCA_964531145.1 uncultured Candidatus Saccharibacteria bacterium
CACAAAACCGCAGTCATAACGACTGCGGAGCCGTACCCGGCGGAGGTGCTGATCGCCCCTCCGCCGTTCCCTCTGGACTGAACTCGTTTGAGTTTAGAGGAAGACGAAGCCTCGCAAATTCCAAGATACAAGAAACAAGTATCCAAACAAATATCAAATTCCAAATTCCAAATTCCAAATATTTGGATCTTGTGATTTGGTTATCCGCCTCGGCGAGCCGTAGGCGAGACGGGTTGTTTCTTGTTTGTATCTTGCTATCTTGTAACTTGTAACTTTAATTCTATGCAAGCAATTTTTGCCAAACATCTAAAAAAGAACATTCCCGATATTCACAGCGGAGACACTGTTCGCGTTCATCAAATTATCAAAGAAGGCGACAAAGAACGCATCCAGGTTTTTGAGGGGCTGGTAATTGCCACTCATGGCGGCAAAACTCTCGACGGTACTTTCACCGTTCGCAAAGAGTCGTTTGGCGTCGGAGTCGAAAGAGTTTATCCGCTTCACTCGCCCCGAGTAGTAAAAATTGAGCGGATAAAACAATCGCGCGTTCGCCGATCTAAATTATATTTTATCCGAGAGCTTGCCGGCAAAGAAGCCCGACTGAAAGAATTAAATCGTGATTATAAAATTTGGGAGGAGCCGGAAGCGGAAAAAGAGCTAGAGAAAATTGCCGAAGAAACTGCTAAAGAAGCAGAAAAAGCCAAAGCAGAGAAAGCGGCCGAGGACGCGGGAATGGAAGCTAAAGCTGCTGCTGCCTTGGCTGCGCATCAAAGTGGCGGTAGCGATAACACTGAGGAGAAAAATCAGCCAAAGGCTGATCAGCCTTTGGCTGAAGCCGAGAAGGCGATTGCTACCCATGATGAGGTCAAAGAGAATAAAGAATAGAGAATTCAGAATAAAGCGTGTCTAAAATGCCCTGAGCTTAGTCGAAGGGTTTTTTTAGATAAAAAACAACCCCGACTCTGGGTCGGGGCTAATGGGATAGTCCGGTGATCTCTTCCTGAAACGAGACATATAGAACTGGGTCGCCGGTGAATGCCCCAAGTTGAAGGTCGCCTAGGCGGTAAGTCAGGCCTACTCCCCAATCAGGCATATCGCTCCGTGTGCCGCCGCGGGCCAGGGCGGTGAAACGACCGGAGCGGAAGATCTCTAGACGTTCGAGCTCAAAGCCCGGTGGAAGCTCCTGCCCCTCAATTGTCTCGGCAAGTGGGTAGAAGAGCTTGGCGCTCATTCGCTTTGACAGGTAGTGGAGGGTGAAATACAGCTCTGGCGGCCGCTCTGGCTTTTCGTCATTGGACATCCGATGTCCGAGTTTCCAGACCTGCGGTCGGGCGGAAACACCCATTCGCCAGACATCATCCAGGCTGGCCATGCCCGGAGTAAACCCTGGCCAGGTCATATCAACCCGGTCAGCTCGCCCCCCTCGCAAATCATAGTCAAGTCTTAGCGAGAGGATTTGATCAAAGTACTGGCCGGAGAGAAAGGGCTCGCGGTACTCAAAGGCGATATTGACTGGCAGGCGGTCTTCATCTGAATACGCCGCCGTTGTCAGTAGAAGTGCTATCAGAAGCAGAAGTCGTCTCACTTCCTTCACCTCCAATCCGCCCCATTATAGCAGAAAAATAATATAATTGTGTTATGGACAAAACAAGAAATAAAGATACCGGAAATTATGGCGAAGATCTAGCGGTGGAGTATCTTGAGAAACTCGGGTACAAGATACTCTAAAGGAATTTGAGCTTAAATATGTTGACAAATAGTTTACAATTAAAAAATGTTAGTTGACAATCAGTTGACAATTGTAAAAAGTTCTGATAAAATTGTAGTATGAATATCAGAGGAAAAATTTTAGAGATTGCCAACGCAAATAAAAAATTTACTGTTACTGATGTCTTGCGTTATCTTGATGATAAAGTGTCTCGACAATATATCTCGCGACTAATCAACGAATTGGTAGCTGAAAAAAAATTGATTAAAGCCGGCTCTACTCGAAAAGCGGCTTACTCGTTACCGAAAAATGTTCTAGCGCTTGGCAATAAAATTAAGAAACGGATAAAAAATAAAAATCTTCAAGAACATAAAATTCTTGAGATTATAACTGCCGGCGCGCCGTTTATTCTGAAGTTAAAAGATAATGTTCGAAGTATCTTCGACTACGCCTTTTCCGAGATGTTGAATAATGCCATTGAACACTCTGGATCGAAAGAAATCGAAGTCGAAGCAGAGAAGCGGGGACATTTATTAACTTTTCAAATCAGGGATTTCGGCGTCGGTGTTTTTCGAAATGTCATCAAGAAAAGAAATTTGAAGTCGGAGTTCGAAGCGATGCAGGATCTCCTTAAGGGTAAGACCACAACCGCACCAAAAGCCCACACCGGAGAAGGAATTTTTTTCACCTCAAAAATCGCTGATGTCTTTATCCTGGATAGCTTTGGTTTTCGAATGAAGGTGGATAATCAACTACCGGATGTTTTTTTCGAGAAGACAAAATATCTGGCGAAAGGGACAAAAGTCACTTTTAGCGTCGCCCTGACAAGTCGCAAACATTTGAATGACATTTTTAAGCATTTCCAATCCAATTCAGAGAATTATGCTTTCGACAAAACGGAGATACAAATTAAACTTTTTACGATAGGAACGGTTCATATTTCACGCTCTCAAGCTAGGCGGGTTCTTGCTGGTTTAGAAAAATTCAAGACGGTAATTTTGGACTTTGAACGAGTGCCAATGATTGGCCAGGCATTCGCTGATGAAATTTTTCGAGTTTTCAACAATAAACATCCAAAAATAACATTTGTGCCGATAAATATGTCAGAATCAGTTGAATTTATGGTTAAGAGAGCTATGGCTGATAGATGATTATTTTACTGTCGGATTGTTATGAATAAAAAAGAGAACAAACCCACCGGAGATATCGGGGAGCAGATTGCTGCGGAGTATTTGGAGAAGCTTGGATACAAAATCCTGGAGCGGAATTTGAAGCTGTTTTGTGGGGAGATTGATATTTTGGCGCAAGATAAAAGCACCATCGTCATTATTGAGGTCAAAACCGTCCGCGGGAGTGGTTGGGGGTCGGCGGCTGATCTCGTTCGCCATAAAAAACAGCAAAAACTCCGATTGTTGGCGTCGGCGATCGCCAAAGAGTATGGCGGCAAAAATATTAGAATTGATGTTGTCAGTGTTGATTTCTCCGGCTACGGCGATTATAAAATTAGTCACCTAAAAAACGCCGTCGAGGGTTGATTTTTGAATTAAAAAAGATAGAATAAATAATGATGTAGTGCCTTCCCCAGAGGGCAACTATGTCACAGGTCGGTCACAGGGGTGGCGGCACAACAGGTCACCGCCACCCCCAAACTCTTGTGGTTTGTAGGTTTTTAAATTTACTATTATGATCAAAACCAGATTTGCTCCATCACCAACCGGAGAATTGCACATCGGCAGTGCCAGAACTGCTCTTTTTAACTATCTATTTGCAAAGCACAACAAAGGTGAATTTTTACTGCGAATTGAGGATACGGACAAAGAACGCAGTAGCAAAAAATATGAAAAAAATATTCTCGACGGGCTAGAATGGCTTGGTATTGCTTGGAACGGCAAAATTTTATATCAATCCAGCCGGCTTTCTGAATATAAAAAGGTCGCAGAAAAATTGGTCGCAGACGGATTTGCTGTCGAGCGGGACGGGGCGATAGTTTTGCAGGCGAAGGAAACATTGGATAAACTTGGCATAAAATATGAAGAAGTAAAAAGATTTTTAACTGAGCACAGCGATAAGAGTGTCAATCAGAAGGCATATTTACTCAAAGATATTGGCACTGATTTAATTCATGGCAAAATCTCCGGCGTAGTTTGCGACGCAGTTCTTCTGCGCAGCTCGGGCACGCCGACATTTCACCTGGCGGTTGTAGTTGATGACGAATTTATGAAAATCACCCATGTTATTCGCGGCGACGATCATCTGTCGAATACGCCGTTGCACATTGTGCTGCAAAAGGCGCTTGGCTATAAAATTCCGAAATATGCTCACATCCCGATGATCTTAGGCCCGGATCGGGCGAAGCTCTCCAAACGCCACGCGGCGACGTCAGTGCTGGAATATAGAAAACTCGGCTATTTGCCGGAGGCGATTGTTAATTTCATTGCTCTTCTTGGCTGGAATCCAAAAGATGAACGGGAGATTTTCTCGCTCCCTGAATTAGTCCGCGAATTTGATCTAAAAAATGTCAATAAAGCCGGGGCGATATTTGATATTGAGAAATTGAATCATTTCAATATGGAATATTTGAAACTCAAAATTCAAAACGCAAAAGTCAAAACTGAAACTAAAAACTTACAACTATTGAAGAATTGGGGAATTGAAAATTTGTCAGAGAGGGAAATTGAACTAATTGGGCGTGGTGGATATAGGACATTAAAAGAAGTGGC
>CAZHFJ010000045.1:4528-6147 GCA_964531145.1 uncultured Candidatus Saccharibacteria bacterium
CGAATTGAAAAAGCAACCCTGAAGTTGAAATAGCGATCTCACAATGAGAGATACAGAGAAAAAAATTAAGGTGATAGAAGTCATCGCAGATTCTGCACTTGGTGGTGGGCCGAGGCATGTTCTTGGGATTTTGAAACATCTTGATAAAGAAAAATTTGATGTTTTTTTGATTGCGCCACGTGGCTGGTTAGCAACTGCGGCAGCCAAGATAAAAAATATTGGTGTCCGAATCGTAGAGTTCAAAAATAAGTTTGATCTTGGTTCTTTAATAAAGCTGAAAAAGAATATCGCTGAATTTCGCACCCACAGCAACCCCTTTGGGCCAATTGTCATCCATGCCCATGGTCCGAGAGCCGGGTATTTCTGTCGGATGGCTGTCCGGCCGAAAGAATTATTTATCTATACTGAACACCTGTGGAATTCTGATTTTCATCTCAAAAATCCCTTGAATAGTATTTTGCAGCTTAGGGGACTGCGATCGATCTGTAATAAAGCAGATTTAATCATTGCTGTTTCCAACTCGGTTAAGAAGTTTTTGACTGCTAAAATTGTTAGCGACAAAGATAAAGTAGTAGTTATCCCAAATGCGGTGGAGATTTCGGATGTTGAACCAAAAATCATCCGCCGTCCGGGCCGCGACAAAGCTGGGTTGCTTATCGGTACAATTGGGGCGCTCTTACGTCAAAAAGGCCAAATTTATCTCGTGAGAGCGATGCAGAGGATTGTTCAGAGTTTGCCGAAGACCAAGCTGGAAATTATTGGAACTGGCCCCGATAAGGAGTTACTGCAGAAGGAAATAAATCGCTTGGGGCTCGAGGCAAAAATTCAGCTTCTTGGCGAACAAAAAAATGTCAAGAAATTTGTTAAAGATTGGGATCTTTTTGTCCTGCCTTCGCTTAGCGAAACTTTTGGCTTAGTGGTCCTTGAGGCGATGGAGACTGGGATTCCTGTAGTTGCAACTTCTGTTGGTGGGTTGCCTGAGATTATCAAAAACGGACAGACCGGAGTACTAGTGCCGCCCGCTGACCCAGAGCACCTGTCCAAAGCAATACTCTGGCTTTTGGCGCAGAAGTGTGATCGCGAAAGACTGGCAAAGAGCGCCTATCTTGCTTTGAAAAAGAATTTTGACTGGAGTAAAATAATTATTGAGCTAGAAGAAAAATATCAAAAACTAGCTCAATAAAATTCGAAATCCGAATATCGAAGCACGAAACAAATAAAATCAAATTCAAAATGTTTAAAATTTTGAAAATTAAGATTTAGAATTTGTTTCGAATTTCCGATTTTGATATTCGAATTTTCACCGGAGGTGGCATGTTTTGGCAAAAAGAAACCGAGAAAAGTGTTTGGGGAGTGGTACCGGAGGTTCTGAAAATTCGGGTGGTTTCTGTCGTCCGCGCTGATAAGGTCTTGGTTCTTGCGCCCCATCCCGATGACGATGTTTTAGGCTGCGGCGGGCTACTAAAAGAACTTTCAGAGTCGGGAGCAAAAATCAAAGTGATCTATTTTTCTGACGGCTCAAGAGGGACGAGAAGTGGCAAGGCGAGTAAATCTTTAATTGCGGAGCGCGAGGAAGAGGCAAGGGAAGCTGGCAAGATACTAGGCGTTGGAGAAGAGAA